>NZ_JBQQBW010000011.1:0-106719 GCF_052245415.1 Streptomyces sp. 8N706
TCGCCCGCGACGACGTCCAGCTCGTGGACATCTGCACTCCCGGGGACAGCCATGCGGACATCGCCGTCGCGGCGCTGGAGGCGGGCAAGCACGTGCTGTGCGAGAAACCCCTCGCCAATTCGGTCGCCGAGGCCGGGGCGATGGCGGAAGCGGCTCGCGCGGCCCGCGCGCGCGGCAGGCTGGCCATGGTCGGCTTCAACTACCGCCGTACGCCCGCCATCGCCCTGGCGCACCGGATGGTGGGCCAGGGCCGGATCGGGGCCCTGCGGCACGTCCGTGTGGTGTATCTCCAGGACTGGATCGTGGACCCGGAGTTCCCCCTGGTCTGGCGGTTGCGCAAGGAGCACGCGGGCTCGGGCGCCCTCGGCGACCTGGGGGCGCACATCGTGGACCTCGCGCAGTATCTGTCCGGCGAGCCGCTGGTCGGCGTGTCCGCACTGACCGAGACGTTCATCCGGGAGCGGCCGCTGCCCGGCGCGGCCCTGCCGGGGCTGTCCGCGGCGGCCGGCGGGGGAGCGGTCCGCGGCCGGGTGACGGTGGACGACGCGGCCCTGTTCACCGGTCGGCTCGCCTCGGGAGCTCTCGCGTCGTTCGAGGTCACCCGGGTCGCCGCGGGCCGTAAGAACGCGCTGCGCATCGAACTCAACGGGGAGCGCGGCTCGCTCGCTTTCGACCTGGAGCGGCTCAACGAACTGCACTTCCACGACCACACCGAGCCCGCCGCCTCCTCCGGCTTCCGCCGGATCCTCGTCACCGAGGCCGACCACCCCTATCTGGAGGCGTGGTGGCCCCCCGGCCACGGGCTCGGCTATGAGCACACCTTCGTGCACCAGGTACGGGACCTCGTGCACGCCATCGCCGCCGGAACCGAGCCCGAGCCCTCGTTCGACGACGGGCTCCAGGTACAGCGGGTGCTGGCGGCCGTCGAGGAGAGCGCCGCCACCAACAGCGTCTACACCCCCGTCCTCCCCGCCCTCGTCCAGGAGGCCCTCTGATGCCCCGACCCTTCACCCTCTTCACCGGCCAATGGGCCGACCTTCCTCTGGAGGAGGTCTGCCGGCTGGCTCGCGACTTCGGCTACGACGGTCTGGAACTCGCCTGCTGGGGCGACCACTTCGAGGTGGACCGGGCCCTGAAGGAGACCGGCTATACGGCCGGGCGGCGCGCGCTGCTGGAGAAGTACGGCCTGGAGTGCTGGGCGATCTCCAACCACCTCGTCGGCCAGGCCGTCTGCGACCATCCCCTCGACGAGCGGCACCGGGCGATCCTGCCGGCGCGGATCTGGGGCGACGGCGAGCCCGAGGGCGTACGGCGGCGGGCGGCAGCCGGGATGGCCGACACCGCACGCGCCGCCGCCGCGTTCGGGGTCCGTACGGTCGTCGGCTTCACCGGCTCCTCGATCTGGCATCTGGTCGCGATGTTCCCGCCGGTGCCGCCCGCGATGGTCGACCGGGGCTACGCCGACTTCGCCGAACGCTGGAACCCCGTCCTCGACGTCTTCGACGCGGAGGGCGTGCGCTTCGCCCACGAGGTGCACCCCGGCGAGATCGCCTACGACTACTGGACCACCCGGCGGGCCCTGGAGGCCGTGGACCACCGCCCGGCGTTCGGGCTGAACTTCGATCCGAGCCACTTCGTCTGGCAGGACCTCGACCCCGTCGGGTTCCTGTGGGACTTCCGGGACCGGATCCACCATGTGGACTGCAAGGAGGCCCGCAAGCGGCTGGACGGCCGCAACGGGCGGCTCGGCTCCCATCTGCCGTGGGGCGACCCGCGGCGCGGCTGGGACTTCGTCTCGGCCGGCCACGGCGACGTGCCGTGGGAGGACGTGTTCCGGATGCTGGGGTCGATCGGGTACGCGGGCCCGGTCTCGGTGGAGTGGGAGGACGCCGGTATGGACCGGATGCAGGGCGCGCCCGAAGCCCTGGCCCGGCTGAGGCGCTACGACTACGCACCGCCGACCGCGGCCTTCGACGCCCCCTTCGGCAGCGGCGACGGCTGAGGCCTCACGGGTCCGGGGCCGGGCCCGGCGGGGAGAGCGGAGGCCCGGCGCTTTGTCCAGACCGTGGATGAAGTCAACTGTCCCTGTTTCAAAGGGGTTTCCGTGCCGAATGAACCCGGCTACGGTCCTTGAGTTGTACCCGTCAAGCACCCCAGGGCGAGTCCTCCCGTACCCGGGAATCCTTTCGTCCGGCCGACGACCGGCCCCGGCGCGGCGGTCGCGCGCCTGTCACACACCGTCATCCCTCCGGAGGACACCGTGCACAGGAAACGGCTCAGATCCCGCAAGACCCTGGCGGTCCTCGCGAGCACCCTTCTCGCCGCCGCGACGCTTGGGTTCACCGCGCCGGGGACCGCGGCGGCACCCGCCGCCGACGCGCCCGCGGCCGAGGAATTCCAGCACGTCGCCCTCGCCAAGGGCGTCGAGGAGACCGGCGAGCCCATGACCCTCGCCGTGCTCCCCGACCGTTCGGTGCTGCACACCTCGCGCGACGGCACCCTCCGTATCACCGACGAGGCAGGCAACACCCGGATCTCCGGCAGGATCCCCGTCTACTCGCATGACGAGGAGGGCCTCCAGGGCGTCGGCATCGACCCCGGCTTCGCGGACAACCGCGCCATCTACCTCTACTACGCGCCGCCGCTCGGCACCCCGTCCGGCGATGCGCCCAACGACGGCTCCCCCGGCGACTTCGCCCCCTTCGACGGTGTCAACCGGCTCTCCCGCTTCGTGCTGGAGGCCGACGGCACGCTGGACACCGCAAGCGAGAAGGAGGTCCTGGACGTGCCCGCCTCGCGCGGCATCTGCTGCCACGTCGGCGGTGACATCGACTTCGACGCCCAGGGCAATCTGTACCTGTCGACCGGGGACGACTCCAACCCCTTCGCCTCCGACGGCTTCACCCCCATCGACGAGCGGGCCCGCCGCAACCCGGCCTACGACGCCCAGCGTTCCGCGGGCAACACCAACGACCTGCGGGGCAAGATCCTGCGCATCAAGGTCGCCGACGACGGCTCGTACACCGTCCCCGGCGGCAACCTCTTCGCCCCCGGAACCGCCGGGACCCGGCCCGAGATCTACGCCATGGGCTTCCGCAACCCCTTCCGGCTGAGCGTCGACCAGCCGACCGGCACCGTCTACGTCGGCGACTACGGGCCGGACGCGGGCACCGCCGACCCCGCGCGGGGACCTGCCGGGCAGGTCGAGTTCACCCGGGTCACCGAGCCCGGAAACTACGGCTGGCCGTACTGCACCGGCAGGAACGACGCCTACGTCGACTACGACTTCGCCGCCCAGACCTCCGGCCCGGCCTTCACCTGCGCGTCCCCCCGGAACGAGTCGCCGCACAACACCGGACTGACCGAGCTGCCGCCCGCGCAGGAGGCCTGGATTCCCTACGACGGCGGGTCGGTCCCCGAGTTCGGCTCCGGCTCCGAGTCACCCATGGGCGGGCCCGTGTACCGCTACGACGCCGCGCTGAACTCCCCGGTGAAGTTCCCCCAGGCGTACGACGGCGACTTCTTCGCCGGTGAGTTCGGCCGGCGCTGGATCAAGCGGATCGAGCACGGCGCCGACGGCACCGTCCAGTCCATCAACGCCTTCCCCTGGACCGGCACCCAGGTGATGGACATGGCGTTCGGGCCGGACGGGGCGCTGTACGTCCTGGACTACGGCACCGCCTGGTTCGGCGGCGACGAGAACTCCGCTCTCTACCGCATCGAGAACGTCACCGCCGGACATGCGCCGGTCGCCCGGGCCTCGGCCGACCGCACCTCCGGCACGGCGCCGCTCACCGTGGCATTCTCCTCCGCGGGCAGCTCGGACGCCGACGGCGACGCGCTCACCTACGCCTGGGACTTCGGCGACGGAGGAGGGTCGGCCGCGGCGAACCCCACGTACACGTACCGCGAGAACGGCACCTATACCGCCACGGTGACGGCCAAGGACGCCTCGGGGCGTACGGGCTCGGCGAGCGTCCATCTCACGGTCGGCAACACCGCCCCGACGGTGCAACTCCAACTGCCGGGCGACGGACAGCTCTTCACCTTCGGCGACGAGATCCCGTTCAGGGTGCAGGTCACCGACCCCGAGGACGGGACGATCGACTGCACCCAGGTCAAGGTCACCCACATCCTGGGGCACGACAGCCACGGCCACCCGGTCACCTCGGCCACCGGCTGCTCGGGCACCCTCAGGACCACCGCGGACGGCGAGCACGACCCCAACGCCAATATCTTCGGGGTCTTCGACGCCGAGTACACCGACCGGGGCGCGGGCGGGCAGCCGCCGCTCACCACCCACGACCAGAGCGTCCTCCAACCCAAGCACCGGCAGGCCGAGCACTTCGGCGACTCCCGGGGCGTCAAGGTCACCGTTCACACCCCGGCCCACGGCGGCAGGACGGTCGGTGACATCCACAACGGCGACTGGATCTCCTTCACGCCCTACCGCGTCGGCAACGCCACATCCCTGACCGCCCGGGTGTCCTCCGCCGGTGCGGGCGGGACGCTGGAGATCAGAACCGGCTCGCCCACCGGCACGCTCCTCGGGTCGGCGACGGTGGCGCCGACCGGCGGCTGGGAGACGTTCACCGACGTCACCACGGCTCTCGACCGGCCGCCGACCGGGACCACCACGCTCCACCTGGTGTTCAGGGGCAGCGGCACCCGGGCGCTCTACGACGTGGACGACTTCACTCTGACCACCGGCTGACCGTTTCCGGAGCCGGGGCGGGCAGGGAACCCGGGACGCGCCCGCCCCGGCCGGAGGAAGGAGCACCCGTATGCGCACCTCCGCACGCCTCCTCGCCACCGCCGCCGCCCTCGCCTCGGCAGCACTGCTGCTCGGCGCGTCGGCCCCGCCGGGCGGCGCGGCCGGGCAGGAGCACCCGGAAGGAGGACGGATCCTGGTCTTCTCCAAGACCGCCGGCTTCCGCCACGACTCCATCCCCGACGGCATCGCCGCCGTCAAGGACCTTGGCACGGCCGGCGGTTTCGCGGTCGACGCCACCGAGGACGCCACCGCGTTCACGGCGGACAACCTCGCCCGCTACGACGCCGTGGTCTTCCTCTCCACCACCGGCGACGTGCTGGATTCCGCCCAGCAGAGCGCCTTCGAGGGCTACATCGAGCGGGGCGGCGGCTATGCCGGCGTCCACGCCGCGGCCGACACCGAGTACGACTGGCCCTTCTACGGAGGCCTCGCCGGGGCCTATTTCCAGTCCCATCCGCACATCCAGCCCGCGACGGTCGACGTCGAGGACCGGGCCCACCCCGCGACCGCGCATCTGGGCGCGCGGTGGGAACGCACGGACGAGTGGTACAACTACCGCACCAACCCCCGGGAGCGGGCACACATCCTCGCGACGCTCGACGAGTCCTCGTACACGGGCGGTTCGATGGGCGGGGACCACCCGATCTCCTGGTGCCAGAACTACCGGGGCGGCCGGGCCTTCTACACCGGCGGCGGCCACACCAGGGAGTCCTACGCGGAGCCCGCTTTCCGCAGCCACCTCCTGGGCGGCATCCGGTACGCGGCGGGCGCGGCGCAGGCCGACTGCCGTCCGGAGCGCGGCTACACGCCGCTCTTCGACGGCTCCGGGACACAGGGCTGGAAGCAGGCGGGCCCCGGCTCCTTCCGGCTGGAGGACTCCACCCTCACCTCGGTCGGCGGCCTCGGCATGCTCTGGTACGGGGAGAAGGAACTCGCGTCGTACTCCCTGAAGCTGGACTGGCGGATGGCGGGGGACGACAACTCCGGTGTCTTCGTGGGCTTCCCGGCCTCCGACGACCCGTGGTCGGCCGTGAACCACGGCTATGAGATCCAGATCGACGCCTCGGACGCCCCGGAGAGGACCACCGGTTCGGTGTACGGATTCCAGGCCGCCGACCTCACGGCGCGGGACCGGGCCCTCAATCCGGCGGGGGAGTGGAACACCTACGAGATCCGGGTCCAGGGGGAGCGCCTGCAGGTCTGGCTCAACGGGGTGAAGATCAACGACTTCACCAACCGTGACCCGGCGCGCAGCCTGCGGCAGGGGCACGTCGGAATCCAGAACCACGGTGAGGCGGACGAGGTGTCCTTCCGTGACATCCGGCTCAAGGAGCTGCCCGACTCGCCTGGACCGGCCAGGGGCGGCGGCCACGGAGCCCCGTAGAACCGCTACCGGCCGGACACACCCACGGTCCGGCGCCCACGTCCGGCGCCCACAGCCGGACCCGCACGGTCCGGCTCCCACGGTCCGGCTCCTACGGTCCGGCGGTCCGGCCGGTGGCAGGGAGGGCCCGCCCGGCCGCTGTGGGCGGGGTGGCCGCCGTGGCCCGGCTGCCCTGCTCCGACCGACCGGCCGGGCGGACCGGCCGGACGGACCGCGGACGGACTGGCAGGACGGACCGGCAGGACGGACCGGCCACCGGCGTCCCGAGGCGGGCTGCCGACGGCTCGGGCGGCGGGCGAGGAGACCGCCCACTCCTCCCCGCCGCCATCCCGCCGACGTCCCCTGGGGCGGAGTCTCCGTCGCCCGCTGGCGGACACGGCCCCGCGCCACGCACCGCCCTGCACAGCACCTCATCCACAACCGGGAGGCAAACCGTGACCACCCGCTCCGACCCCAGCCGTTCCCACCCCGCACCAGGTGCCGGCACGGCGGTGGGCTCGCCCCACGGCTCAGCCGCGTTCGTGGGGCACCCCGGCAGGGCCGCTCCGGATGCCCGCCCTCCGGCCCGCGTCACCGCGCCGGGCGCCCGTACGAACGACGCGGCGGAGCCTGCCGCGCGGGGCGCCACGCTCGGTGACCGCTGCTCGCGGGCACCGCGTACGGGCGTGTGGTTCGTCGGTGCCCGCGGCTCCGTCGCCACCACCGCCGTCGCGGGCTGCGCGGCCCTCGCCGCCGGTCTGCACCTCCCCACGGGCATGGTCACCGAGACCCCGCCGTTCGCCGGCTCCGGCCTGCCGCCCCTGGGCTCGTTCGTTTTCGGCGGGCACGACCCCGCGAGTTGCCCCCTGCCCAAGAGGGCCGAGGCCCTGGCCGCGGCCGGTGTTCTGCCGTACGGCCTCCCCGCCGCCGTGCACGCCGAACTGGCCGCGGCCGACGCCGGGATACGCCCCGGAGTGCCACTCTCCGGTGAGGGGCGCAGTGACGATGAACTGATCGCGGCCTGCGCCGCCGACCTCGCGGGCTTCGCCATCGGACATGGCCTCGACCGCGTCGTCGTGATCAACGTCGCCTCGACCGAACCCGTACGCGTACCCGGGGCGGACGGGGACCGGCTGCCACCCAGCTCCCTCTATGCGGCGGCTGCCCTCCTGGCAGGCTGTCCGTACATCAACTTCACCCCCTCGACCGGGCTGCACCATCCCCGGCTGCGCGACACCGCCGCACGCTCAGGCCTCCCGTACGCCGGCCGCGACGGCAAGACCGGACAGACCTTGCTGCGGTCGGTGCTCGCGCCGATGTTCGTCCAGCGCGCTTTGGACGTACGGGCCTGGTCCGGCACCAACCTCCTCGGTGGCGGTGACGGGGCCTCCCTCGCCGACCCGGCCACCGCGGCCGCCAAGAACGCGGGCAAGGCCCGGGTCCTCGCCGACACCCTCGGCGAGGACCCCGTCGGCGAACTGCATATCGACAACGTCCCGGCTCTCGGTGACTGGAAGACCGCTTGGGACCATGTCGCCTTCGAAGGCTTCCTCGGCACCCGGATGGTCCTGCAGACGATCTGGCAGGGCTGCGACTCGGCGCTCGCCGCGCCGCTGGTCCTGGATCTCGCGCGCCTCGCCGCTACCGCCCACGCGGCGGGCCTGTCCGGCCCGCTACCCGGACTCGGCTTCTTCTTCAAGGACCCCGACACCGGTGCGTCGTCGTCCCTGGCCGACCAGTGGCAGGCGCTGCTCGGCTTCGCCGGCCGGCTGCGGGAGCGGGCGTGACGGGCCCGGGGCGGGGTGGCTCCCTGCCCAACGGCCGTGGCCCCGTCGGCACGGGGCCACGGACCTGCCGGACCACGCCCGGCGCGCCGGGGGATCGGCCGGGATCCGCCGCCGGTCCGGCGGCCGTGCGGGAGCCCCGGGGGCGCCGGCGCGGAGGAGCCGTGGCGTGGGCTGAACTGCTGCGGATCCCGGCCCTCTTCAGCGTGCCCGGTGATGCCGTCGCGGGCGCGGCAGCCGTCGGACGCCGCCCGAACCGCGGCACGCTGCTCGCTGCCGGAGCGTCCCTGTGCCTCTACGAGGCGGGTATGGCACTCAACGACTGGGCGGACCGCGACCTCGATGCCGTCGAACGGCCGGACCGGCCGCTGCCGTCGGGGCGTATCGCACCGGCCGCGGCGCTCGCGGCGGCCGGCGGGCTCACCGCGGCCGGGCTGGCCCTGGCGGCCGCGGCGGGCCGCCGGTCCCTGGCGACGGCGACGGTTCTCGCCGGTACGGTCTGGGCCTACGACCTGCGCCTCAAGGCCACGGCGGCGGGACCGGCCGCCATGGCGGCGGCCCGCGGCCTGGACCTGATGCTCGGCGCCACGGCCTCGATGCCCTCGCGTACGGCTGGGAATCCGGCCACCGGCCCTTCGTCGTACGGGGAGCCGGGCCCGTACGGGCGGTGTGCCGTACGGGCCGCGCTGCCCGCCGCCGGGCTTCTGGGCGCCCATACGTTCGCGGTCACCGCCGTCTCCCGCCACGAGGTCCACGGCGGCTCGTCGGCACCCCCGCTGGCGGCGCTGGCCACCACGGCCGGGATCACCTGGTCGGTTGCGCGCCACGGCGGACGCGGGAATCCCGCGCCCGGAGGCGGTCCGGCCGGCCGCAGGGCCGCCCGGGCCACGGCCACCGCGGTCGCCGTGGTCTACGGGGCCACCGCCGGGCGGCCATTGGCCCATGCCGCGCTCCACCCGTCGCCGCCGCTCATGCGGCGCGCCGTCGGTGGCGGTATCCGCGCCATGATCCCGCTGCAGGCCGCACTCGTCTCCCGCGCCGAATCCGTGCGGACGGCACTGCCCGTGCTCGCGCTGCTGCCCCTCGCACGACGTCTGTCCCGAAAGGTCAGCCCGACATGAGCACGCAACCGGAACCGGCGGGGCAGGACCCGCGCTTCGCCTACGGCACCAACGGACTCGCCGACCTCCGCCTCGGCGACGCCCTCGGCCTCCTCGCCGATCTCGGCTACGACGGCGTGGGGCTGACGCTCGATCACATGCATCTCGACCCGCTCGCTCCGGATCTGGCCGCCCGTACCCGGCACATCGCCCGGCAGCTCGAGGGGCTCGGCCTCGCGGTCGCCGTCGAGACCGGGGCACGCTACGTCCTGGATCCCCGCCGCAAGCACCATCCCACGCTCCTCGACCCGGACCCGTACGCCCGCGCCGCCCGGACCGGCCTGCTCCTCACGGCAGTCGAGGTCGCCGCCGAGCTCGGAGCGACCGCGGTGCACTGCTTCAGCGGCAGGACCCCGGAAGGTACCCCCGAGGCCACGGCGTGGCAGCGGCTCGCCGACGCCCTCACGCCCGTACTCGACGCTGCCCGCGCCGCGGGTGTGCCGCTCGCGATCGAGCCCGAGCCAGGGCATCTGCTGGGCGATCTCGCGGGCTTCCACCGGCTGCGCGCGGCTCTGGGCGACCCGGACGGCCTCGGCCTGACGCTGGACATCGGCCACTGCCAGTGCCTCGAACCGGTGCCGCCGGCCGAGTGCGTACGGGGAGCCGCGCCATGGCTGCGGCATGTCCAGATCGAGGACATGCGGCGGGGCGTCCACGAGCATCTCCCCTTGGGGGAGGGGGAGATCGACTTTCCGCCCGTCCTGGAGGCCCTGCGGGCGGCCGGTTACGAGGGGCTGGTCGGGGTGGAACTTCCCCGGGACTCGCACGCGGGCCCCGAACTCGCCCGGACCTCGCTCGACTTCCTGCGGCGGGCGGACCGCCCCGCCCGCGCCTGCCCGGACGACACCCCGCCCGACGAGCCGTCCCGGGCAGGCCAGGATCAGGGCGAGGGCCAGGGCCACGAGGCTCAGGGCCAGGATCACGGCCAGGGCCAGGACCGTGACGGGACCCTCGCCACAGGACTGCGACAGCCGTTGACGGCAGCGGACATCAGCCCTCCACCGTCGAGTACGTCCCCCGAGCGTTCCGAGCGGCTGCTGTCGGCGGGCAGCGCCGCCGCCGGGAGCGTACGGTGACGCAGCCTCAGGACCGAAGCGTCGCCGACCTGCACACATGGCTCCGGGACCGCCTCGGCGGGCCGGGCCGGGCCTGGCTTGAGCAAGCACTCGGTGACGCGGCCGCCGCGGCGGAGATCCCCCTGCCGCCCCAGAAGCCTGCGGATCTCGCGCCCCCGGACCTCGCGCCCGCGGACTTCGCTCCTGCCGCCTGGGAGCTGCACTTCGCGGCTGCGGGGCGCCACTGCGGCCGTTCGGCCCCGCGCGACGCGGCCGGCCCCGCCGCCGCGACACGAGAGGACGGGGCCCACCCCGCGGCCACGCCCCGGAACGCAACGCCGACGACGCCGACCGAGCCCGCGGACGCGGCCCGCATCCTGCTGCTCCACGCCGCCCGCGCCGACAGCACCACGGCCACTCGCCTCTACACCCACGGCACCGCCGCCGAGCGCCGTGCCGTACTGCTCGCGCTGCCCCACCTCGACGCCGGGAGCGCCGCGCTCGGGCCCTCCGCCGTACCGCTCGTCGAGGATGCCCTGCGCGCCAACGACACCCGGCTGGTCGCCGCGGCCGTCGGCCCCTACGCCGCCCGGTACCTGGAGCCGCACACCTGGCGGCACGCCGTCCTGAAGTGTCTGTTCACCGGCGTTGCGGTGACCGCCGTCGCACAACTCGCCCACCGGGCCCGCGGTGACGCCGAACTCGGCCGGATGCTCACCGACCACGCCCGTGAGCGCCGGGCAGCGGGCCGCCCCGTACCGACCGATCTCCACCACGTCCTGGCCCTCACCGGCACGACCGCCGCCACGGGCGGGACCGATGGCACCGGCACCACCTCCCCCTCCGAGGAGTCCTGATGCGCATCTTCGACCCGCACATCCATATGTCCTCCCGGACCACCGACGACTACGAGGCCATGTACGCCGCCGGTGTCCGTGCCGTCGTCGAGCCCTCGTTCTGGCTCGGCCAGCCCCGCACGTCACCGGCCAGCTTCTACGACTACTTCGACTCGCTCCTCGGCTGGGAGCCCTTCCGCGCCGCCCAGCACGGCATCGCCCACCACTGCACCCTCGCCCTCAACCCCAAGGAGGCCAACGACCCCCGCTGTACGCCCGTCCTCAAGGCGCTGCCCCGCTACCTCGTCAAGGACTTCGTCGTCGCGGTCGGTGAGATCGGCTACGACTCCATGACCCCCGCCGAGGACACCGCCCTCGCGGTCCAGCTCCAACTCGCCGCCGACCACGGTCTGCCCGCGCTCGTCCACACGCCTCACCGCGACAAGGCCGCAGGCCTCGAACGGACCCTCGACGTCCTGCGTGAATCCGCACTTCCCCCGGAACGCGTCGTCCTGGACCACCTCAATGAGACAACCGTGGACGACGCCCGCGACAGCGGCTGCTGGCTCGGGTTCTCCATCTATCCCGACACGAAGATGGACGAGGAGCGGATGGTGCGGATCCTGCGCAGCCACGGCACCGAGCGCATGCTGGTCAACTCGGCCGCCGACTGGGGACGCAGTGACCCCCTCAAGCCCCGCCGGGTCGGCGAGGCCATGCTCGCGGCGGGCTTCACCGACGACGACGTCGACCAGGTCCTCTGGCGTAACCCCGTTGCCTTCTACGGGCTCAGCGGCCGCCTCGACCTGCACCTCGACGAACACGCCGCGGACCGGGAGGCCACCCACGAGGGCAACTCGGTCCTCCGCGGCGGGGGGACCGCCCCGGCCCGGCCGGGGGAGAAGCGGCCCACCCCGGTCCGCCCGGACGCGGACGAGACAGGGCAGCCCGACCCGGCACGTCAACGGGGCGAGTGAACCATGCGCTTCCGCCACCCCGACGGCTCGACCATCCACCTCGCCTACTGCACCAATGTCCACCCGGCCGAGGACCTCGAGGGCGTACACCGCCAGCTCCGGGACCACGCCGAGCCGGTGCGCCGACGGCTGGGCCGCGACCTGCTGGGCATCGGCCTGTGGCTGGCCCGCGACGCCGCCCGGGCCCTCACCGCCGACCCCGCCGCCCTCCGGGCTCTGCGCTCCGACCTCGACGACCGGGGCCTCGAAGTCGTCACCCTCAACGGCTTTCCCTACGAGGGGTTCGGCGCGCACAAGGTCAAATACCGCGTCTACCGGCCCGACTGGACCGAGCCCGAACGTCTGGACCACACCACCGATCTCGCCCGGCTTCTTGCCGCCCTCCTCCCCGACGACGTCACCGAGGGCACGATCTCCACCCTCCCCCTCGCCTGGCGCACCGCGTTCAACCAGCCACGGGCCGAGGCCGCCGACCACGCCCTCACCACCCTGGCCCAGCGGCTCGACGCCCTCCAGGAACGCACCGGCCGTAACATCCGCATCGGCCTCGAACCGGAGCCCGGCTGCACCGTCGAGACCACCGCCGACGCCGCCACGACCCTCGCCGCCCCCGGCGCACCGCCGGCCGAGCGCATCGGCGTCTGCGTCGACACCTGCCACCTCGCCACACAGTTCGAGGACCCGCACACCGCGATCGACGGCCTCACCACCGCCGGAGTGCCCATCGTTAAGGCCCAGCTCTCCGCCGCGCTGCACGCCGAGGAGCCGCACCTCCCGGCCGTACGGGAGGCACTCGCCGCCTTCGCCGAACCCCGGTTCCTGCACCAGACCCGGACCCGTACCGACGACGGCGTCCGGGGCACCGACGATCTCGACGAGGCCCTGGCGGACGGCGCCCTGCCCACCACCGCACCGTGGCGGGTCCATCTGCACGTGCCCCTGCACGCCCCTCTCGCCCCGCCGCTCACCTCCACCCTCCCCGTCCTCCGCGACGCACTCGCCCGGCTCGTCGGCGGACCGGTGCCCCTCACCCGCCACCTCGAAGTCGAGACCTACACCTGGCAGGCCCTTCCGGCCGGGCTGCGCCCTCGTACGCACGGCCGGCTCGCCGACGGCATCGCCGCCGAACTCGGCCTCGCCCGCGACCTGCTGACCGGCCTCGGCCTCAAGGAGCTGCCATGACCGAAGACACCCCCACGAGCACCCCCGGTCACGGCGGCGTGCCGGCTCCGACCACACCCCGCCGACTGCTCGTTCTCGACGTGGTCGGGCTCACCCCGCGCCTCTTGGAGCACATGCCCCAGCTCGGAGACCTCGCGGAAGCCGGCTCCTTCGCCCCGCTCCGTACGGTTCTGCCCGCCGTCACCTGCGCCGCCCAGGCCACCTTCCTCACCGGCACCACACCCGCCGGGCACGGCATCGTCGGCAATGGCTGGTACGTCCGCGAACTGGGCGAGGTGCTGCTCTGGCGCCAGCACAACGGCCTCGTCGGCGGCGACAAGCTGTGGGACGCCGCCCGCCGTGTCCACCCGGGCTACACCGTCGCCAACATCTGCTGGTGGTACGCCATGGGCGCCGCCACCGACATCACCGTCACCCCGCGCCCCGTCTACTACGCCGACGGCCGCAAGGAACCCGACTGCTACACCCGCCCGCCCGGCCTGCACGACGAACTCACCGAGACCCTCGGCACCTTCCCCCTGTTCCACTTCTGGGGCCCCGGCGCCGGTCTCCGGTCCTCCCAGTGGATCGTCGGCGCGACCCGCCACATCTTCCGCACCCGCCCGACCGATCTGACCCTCTGCTACCTCCCCCACCTGGACTACGACCTCCAGCGCTACGGCCCGAACGACCCCCGCTCGTACGCCGCGGCCACCGCTCTCGACACCGTCCTCGCCCCGCTCCTCGACGACGCACGTGCCGCCGGGGCCACGGTCGTGGCCCTCTCCGAGTACGGCATCACGCGCGTGACCCGGCCCGTCGACATCAACCGGACCCTGCGTCGCGCGGGCCTCCTGGAGGTCCACACCCAGGACGGCATGGAGTACCTCGACGCCGGTGCCTCCCGGGCCTTCGCCGTCGCCGACCACCAGCTCGCCCATGTGTACGTACGCCGCGCCGAGGACCTCCCGGCGGCCCGTTCCGCACTCGCGGACCTCCCCGGCCTCGCCGGACTCCTGGACGACGAGGGGAAGAAGGCCCACGGTCTGGACCACCCCCGCTCCGGTGAGCTGGTCGCCGTCGCCGAGCCCGACGCCTGGTTCACGTACTACTACTGGCTCGACGACGCCCGCGCCCCCGACTTCGCCCGGCTCGTCGACATCCACCGCAAGCCCGGCTACGACCCGGCCGAGCTGTTCCTGGACCCGCTCGACCCGTACGTCCGCGTACGAGCGGGGGCCGCGCTCGCCCGGAAGAAGCTCGGCATGCGCTACCGCATGGCCGTCGTCCCCCTCGACCCGTCCCCCGTCCGCGGCAGCCACGGGCGACTGCCGGACCGGGACGAGGACGGCCCGCTCCTCATCTGCTCGCGGCCGGACGCGGTCGACGGGCCGGTGGCGGCCACCGACGTGAAGGCGCTGCTGCTCGGCCTCGCCGGGCTGCACCGGCGGCCGTCCCCGACGCCGAACCCCCACCCGCATCCCACGACCGGAGTCCCGCAATGACAGGGGTGCCGCAGTGACCGAACTCGCCCGTGCGCGCCGTCGCTTGCTCGGCGTCGCCGCGGGCACCACGGCCGCCGCCGTGCTCGGCGCGGCCGCTGCCTCCCCGGGTCGCCACCGCCCCGCCGGGCGGCGGGCCCGCCGTCGCGGCGGCCCCCTGCGGCACCGTCCTCGCTCCGGCCGGCGGCGGCCCGCCCCTCGCCCGCCCGCGACGCGAGGCCCCTCGTCGGGAGTCCGGGTGCGGTAACCACGCCGTACGGCCGCATTCGCACAGGCGGCGTACGCCACGCCATACGGCGGTGCGTGGCCGGAAGCCGCCACGGACCGTATCGCTCCGCTACGTGACGTCACTCATAGTTGACGCACAGCCCATATCGAGATCGCCCCCCGATCACTACCGTCCGGTAAACACGCAAGCGAGCGCCACCCCTCCCGTCTGTGCAACGAGAGCGGAGAACCCGATGGCACCCACCCTCATCCTCAAGCCCGGGACAGCGTGGTCCGACGCCTGGCAGCGATGCCTCGCCGTCGCACCGGAGGCGTTCCGGGACGACCGCGTACTGAACCTCTGGAACGGCACCTGGCAGGCCGACGGCCGCCCCCTGCCCGCCACCAGCCCCGTCGACGGCAGCCCCATCGCCGGACCGCCCCGGCTCGACGCCCCGACCGCCCAGTCGGCCGTACGCGCCGCCCTCGACCAGCACCGCGCCTGGCGGCAGGTGCCGCTGTCCGAGCGCCGGGCAAGGATCACCGCCGCCCTGGACGCCCTCACCGAGCACCGCGAACTGCTCGCCCTGCTCCTCGTCTGGGAGATCGGCAAGCCCTGGCGGCTCGCCCAGGCTGATGTGGACCGCGCCATCGACGGGGTGCGCTGGTACGTCGACGGAATCGAGCCCATGCTCGACGGCCGCGCGCCGCTCGACGGCCCGGTCAGCAACATCGCCAGCTGGAACTACCCCATGAGCGTGCTCGTCCACGCCATGCTCGTCCAGGCTCTGGCCGGGGACGCGGTCATCGCCAACGGCGGCCTCGCCTGCCTGACCCTGGCCTGTGCGCTCATCCACCGCGAGGGCGTCCCCGTCACGCTGGTCAGCGGCAGCGGCAGCGAACTCTCCGAGGCGCTCGTCCGCTCCCCGGAGATCGGCTGTGTCTCCTTCGTCGGCGGCCGCGACACCGGCGGGCGCGTCGCCACCGCCGTCGCCGACCTCGGCAAGCGCCACATCCTGGAACAGGAGGGCCTCAACACCTGGGGCGTGTGGGAGTACGGCGACTGGGACACCCTCGCCGGCCACATCCGCAAGACCTTCGACTACGGCAAGCAGCGCTGCACGGCCTATCCGCGCTTCGTCGTCCAACGGTCGCTGTTCGACTCCTTTCTCGCCGCCTACCTCCCGGCCGTACGGTCCGTGTGCCTCGGCCATCCGCTGGCCGTCGCGTCCCCCGACGACCCGCTGCCCGAACTGGACTTCGGGCCGCTGATCAACGCCGCGAAGGCCAAGGAGCTGGGCGACCAGGTGGCCGAGGCGATCGACCGCGGCGCCGTACCCCTGCACCGTGGCGGCCTCGCCGACGGCCACTTCCTCCCCGGGCAGGACACCTCCGCGTACATGCCGCCCGTGACGCTGCTGAATCCGCCGCCCAGCTCGCCGCTGCACCACGCCGAGCCCTTCGGCCCGGTCGACTCCATCGTGCTCGTGGACACCGAGGCCGAGCTGCTCGCGGCCATGAACGCCAGCAACGGCGCGCTGGTCGCCACCCTCTCCTGCGACGATGAGCGGACCGCGACCCGCCTCGCGACCGAGATCCGCGCCTTCAAGGTCGGCCTGGGCAAGCCCCGTTCCCGCGGCGACCGGGACGAACTCTTCGGCGGCTTCGGCGCCTCCTGGCGCGGTGCCTTCGTCGGCGGGGAGCTGCTCGTACGGGCCGTGACACAGGGCCCGGAGGACGAGCGCCCGCCGGGCAACTTCCCGGACTACCACCTGATGCCCGCCTGAGAGCCGGGCCCGCCGCCGTACCCGAGCCTCGCCGCGGCGTGCCCGCAGGGGGCTGCGCACGCCGAGACAGCGGCGGTGGGGATCAGCCGATGCCCTGCCGGTCGGGCCGCATCGAGAACGCCCGGTCGGCAGGTTCGGGCAGGGCGCGGGCCACGGCCCGCTCGAGGAGCGCCCGGTGCCGCAGCAGCGGCTCCCGGCGCCCCTCGGGCGCCGTCGGCAGCAGATCGTCCAGCGCGGCCACCAGCCGCCGTGACACCTGCGGTGCACCCGCCCCGGCGTGGCGGATCTCCACCAGGGCCAGATCCAGGAGCTCCGCCCAGCCGGGCAGCGGTTGCACGAGACGCAGCACGCCGTCGCCGTCCAGGTGGTGCACCTCGCCCAGCGGCCGCTCGACCAGGGCCGCGAGCAACTGGTGGAGACGGTCCAGGGCCTGTACGGCCGTCGAGGGGTCGTTGATCGCGGGGGAGAGGGCGCGCAGCGCGATGTCCGAGAGCTGCCGCAGCCCGTATCCGAGGTCCTGGTGGAACGTGCGTTCCACTCCGACCTGGAGGGCGAAGCGCAGCCGTCGGACGGCCGGCACCGGCCCGCCGTGGACCGTGCACACCGGGGTGCCCGGCACGATGAAGTCGCCGATCCTCGGCTCCAGCCGCACCACCACGTCGTGCCGGCGGGCGAGCCGGACGAGCCGCGCGACATGGATGCCCCGCAGCACCCCGGCGGGTCCGGAGTAGGTGATCCGCCCGTCGGCCGGCGGGAGGACCGCGCGCTCTTCGGCGACCGTGAGCAGCCGGTGCTCGCCGAGCACGGCCAGGGACTCGCGGGCCACCCTGTCGATCACCTGGGTGACGCGCATGAGCCGCAGGATGGAGTGCACATAGGCGATGAAGAGCAGCAAGCTGATCATGACCAGCGCCAGGCCCACGATCCCGGACACCACCGGCACCGAGGTCACGGTCCTCGGATTCGCGGCGCCCTCGTTGCCGAACTGGACCAGCAGGGTGAAGGCGAAGGTGGCGAGAAAGACCGCGAACGTCACCCGGGTGATCCGGCTGCGGACGTAGAGCCGCAGCACCCGCGGGGAGAACTGGTTGGCCATCTGCAGCGCGACGAGCGAGATGGAGAAGACCACGCCGATGAAGGTCAGCATCGATGAGCCGACGGTGTTCAGCAGCGCCTTGGCGTCGTCGGAGATCCTGATCAGATCGTCGATCGCTTCGGTGTCGCCCCCCTCCCGCAGCAGATCGACCACCAGGGAGTCACCGGCCGTGGTGAGAACCGCCAGCACGATCGCGCCGAGCAGCCCCAGCACAGGAGCGAACCAGAACGCCTCCCGCAGCCACTCCCGCAGCGGCGAGAGACGCGGAGGACGCCGCCGCATACGCCGTCCGATCACCGAATGTGTCATGTCGGGCACTGTATGTCCGCCCGGCGGTCACCCCGGCGCTGTCACGGCCGGGCAGCCGCGCCGAGCCCTCCGGACCGGCCCGGACCTCGGGATACGCGGGTGAAAGCTCCGTCGAACCCCTGGTATCGTTATGCCTGTCGCCGCGGGGAACTGCGGCTCATCACCTGGTCCGGGTGGCGGAATGGCAGACGCGCTAGCTTGAGGTGCTAGTGCCCTTTATCGGGCGTGGGGGTTCAAGTCCCCCCTCGGACACCACGGGGACGTTCACGGGATCGTCCCGCTTTCGTTCGCGCATGACCGGCTGGGCCCTGAGCTCGCCGGTCATTCGTCGTTCGTGGGCCGTTTGCGCCCTGGGTGCGGCGCGGGAAACGGTGCGGCTGTTCACCTCGTCGGTGAGCCGAGCGGGATGGGCCATGAGCCAGGACGTCAGGACGGGCGCGGCGGACTGGTCAGTTCCTTGCCGAGCCGGTCGACCAGCTTGTGCATGCTGTAGGTGACGGCTTCCATGTCGACGTCCTGCCCGGCGGAGACCGCCAGATAGGCGCCTGTGCCGGCGGCCACCAGAAAGACGTACCCGTCGACGAACTCGACCAGTGTCTGCTGCCACGGCGAGGCCTCCTGTGCGCAGAACTCGGCGGTGGTGCGACTGATCGACTGCAGTCCGGACAGCGCCGCGGCTTGCCGTTCGGCCTCGTCGCGCTCGATGCCCTGGGAGTGGGCGCGGAGCATGCCGTCCGCGGAGAGCAGGATCGCGTGGCGGGCTTCCGGGACCCTGAGGACCTCGTCGAGCATCCACCCGAGTTCGTCGGGCATATGGCCGGTCATTCCCGGGCCTTCCCTTCGCTGTCGGGAGAGGCGTCGCGGCCGGAGCGGGTGCCGCGGGCGAAGGCGCTCATGCGGGATGCGGTCTCGGCGGCGGGGCGGGCCGGTGCGGAATCGGAGCGGGCCTGGTCCGCGGGGTCGCCGGCCGCCTGGTGCTGCGGTGTACGCCGGCGGCGCTTGGGCAGGCCTCCGACGGTGGACGACGGGGCTGTCTCCGCCTCGGGTGACGATTCCGCGGACGGCCGGAGGCCGGCGGCTGCCGTGGCGGAACCCGGCTGGGCTGCTGCGTCCGCGACGGCTCCGGCCTCGGGTGGTCCGGGTGACCCCGGCTCCGGAGCGGGCGGTCCCTCGGCCTCCAGCGCGGGGATCGGCGGGCCCATGAAACGCACCCGGTTGAGCAGCGCGTTCGGGAGAAAGAGCACGGCCCGCACACCGCCGTACGGAGACTGCGAGTCGACCGAGACGCTGAATCCGTACCGGGCGGCAAGTGCGCCGATGACGGCGAAGCCGAACTTCGGTGGAGCGCCGAGCCGGTTGATGTCGATGTCCGCTTGGCCGGACAGGCGCCGTGCGGCTTCCTCGATGTCTTGCGCATCCATGCCGACGCCGGCGTCGTCGACGACGATGCTGACGCCGTTGTAGGCGGGCTGGATACCGACTTCGACAGCGGTGTTGGGCTGGGAGTGCCGCGCCGCGTTGTCCAGCAGCTCGGCAACCGCAAGGACGGCAGGCTCGACAGCCCGGCTCACCACGTCCATGTCGACCCGGGAGTGCACCGTGACGCGTCGGTAGTCCCGGATCCTCGACGTCGCACCGCGTACGACGTCGAGCAGCGGTGACGCGCCCCGCTGCCGCCCGGGCCATGAGCCGCAGAGCACGGCGATGGCCTGCGCCCTCCGGCCGAACTGCGAGTTGGCGTGGTCGATCTCCAGGAGATCCTGGAGCACATCGGGGTTGTCGTGCCGGTCCTGCATGTCCGAGATCGCCAGCTGCTGCTCGTTGGCCAGGGCCTGCAGGGCGCGCATCGCCGCCTTCAGCGTTGTCTTCGTCGACTTGTCCGCCCGGGACTGTGCGGCCGTGGCCACCCCGGCGAACTGCTGGATGATCTCCTGCAGGTTCCTTCCGTACGTCGTGCCGACGAGATCCGCGTGGAGCGGGCCGGGCACGGGCGTCGTACCGTGCGCCGCCTCGGCCAGAGCAGGGAGCCGAACTTCGGCGAGGTGCCGGACCTCCTCTTCACGGGCGAGCAGGCCGGCTTCGTGGATCGTCAGTCGACGGCGCAGGATGGCGCTGATCCGGTGCTGGCGTACCAGGAGCGACAGTCCGGCGAGCGTGACCGCGGCAAGGCACCAGAACACCGCCTCCGGTATGTCGTGTGTCATCAGGTCCTCGTGAAGGGGTAGTGCGGCAAGCCCGGAGGAAGCGGGACAGACAGAAACCGGCTCTGAGGACCCATCGGATTTCGATCGGCCGGGCCGGACGGGGGCACCGTGGCGTTGGTGATGCCAGGGGCCACCCGCGTCCATCAGGGGGCGTTGGAGGCCTGATCATGCTAGGTCCGACGTGCGGCTTCAAGCGCGGGGCGGGAACAAATGGATCTCAACGCATCGCTACTGCCTGGTAACTGTCCGTCCGTTACATCGGGTATGCCGGACAATTCATGCCCCAGCAGTGCTGACGCGATGGGCCATGACCAGGTAATTGCCGTAGAAGGGTCGGGTCATCCGTTCAGCCCGCAACTGCGAAACGAGTCGACAGGGACGGTCAGCTGAGGTTGCAGTTAAGTGAGAAGACTCAGTTTGGGTACTCTTCCGGGAGGGGGAGCCGCACCCGGGGGCGATCTCTTTCCTCTGCGGCACCGAACCTGGAGTAATTTCTTCGAGCCTCGCTCAATGAAACTCGATTGGGTCCGCCAATGTATTCGTCTGCGTTATGGTCGTCCTGGCCGTCGTCCTCCCATCCGCAAACTGGGCAGATTTCATACCATCCTCTGCGTCCGAGCGTGAGAAATCCGCAACAGGGGCAAGGGGATTTGCCTGCGGAGTTCGCTTGGTTGGCATACATCAGAGTTCCCTCGGGTCGTTTCTTGGTGCGGATCAAAACAGCAGTTCCGTGCCTGTAGCTCGCTCGTCCCAGTATCTCCTGGCGTTTGCTCTTGTGGAGTTCCCGTCGCGATCGAGTGAGCTGTCGAAGAACGTAATTATCTTTCCTGTGTTGCGGTCCTTTGTCCCGAATTCATTCGTTGATGGGTCCCAGCGGTATATCTGTCCTCTAATGAGGTCCTCCTTTTCTCGCACGCCCTCTGCCCGTGGCCCCAGCATGAAATCGCGAGCGGCTTCTGCATAATCTTCTTCAGTGTAGTAACCCAGGTCTCGGCCGTGCCGCCCATAATGATCACTCAGGCTGGCTTCGCTCGTCCAAGCCTTCTTAGCGCATTCTTCCGGTGCGAGTCCGAGAGAGTCGGTCCAGGTATGCGGATTGGTGACGTACGTCGCCGGGTTGGGGGCGGGCGTGAGGCCCAGCGGGTCGGGGGTGAGGTAGCGGGCCGTTTGGGGGTCGTAGGTGCGGAAGTAGTTGTGGTGGAGTTGAGTTTCGGGGTCGAAATACTGGCCGGGGAAGCGGAGGGGGGTGTGGGCGGTGGCGTCTGCGCTCCAGACGGTGGAGCCCCATAGGGTGGTGCGGGTGCGGGCGGCGATGGTGCCGGTCTCGTCGAGGAGTTCGGTGGGAGTGCCGACGAGGTCGGTGATGATGGCGAAGAAGCGCTGGTCGACCTCGTGTTGGGGGGCGTGGGCGGCGGTGAGGCGTTCGCGTTGGGTCAGGGGAGTGAGGCCCTGATGGTCCCAGGTGATGGTCGCTTGAGTTGAGCGGCCGCGGACGAGGGTGGTCTGCTCGCACAGGGTGGCGCCGTCCCAGGTGAAGTCCACCTGTTCCAGGACCGTTTGGTGGTCGTCGGCGAGGCGCTGTTTTGATGTGCGGCGGCCCAGCGGGTCGTAGGTGTAGCGCCAGACCGTGCCGTCGGGGGTGGTGCAGGCGATCAGGCGGTCTTCCGCGTCCCAGGTGTAGCGCCACGTGTCGGGTTTGCGGGAGAGGCGGGTCTTCTGGCGCAAGGTGGTGCGGCCCGCCGCGTCGTATTCGTAGCGGATGCCTCCTGCTCGGGTGACGCGGGTGCCGGTGTAGGTGCGTTCGCCCCGGGCTTCGGGGGCCGGGTGGCGGTCGGGCCAGGTGGCGTGGGTCTGGTTTCCGGCCGCGTCGTAGGCGTAGGTCTCGGTCCAGTTGTGGGCGGAGACGGTGGTGACGCGGCCGGCGGTGTCGAGCTCGAACCGGCGGGCACCGTTGAGGTGATCGTCTATGCCGGTGAGGTTGCCGTCCGCGCGGTAGGTGTACGCGCGGTGCTGGATGGTTTCAGCGGCTGAGGTGACGTGCTGGTCGGTGAGGCGGCCGAGGGCGTCGAATGAGTGGTCGAAGGTGATATCGCCGAGGGTGCGGGAGATTTCCTGGCCGAGCGCGTCGTGCGTGAAGGCGAGGGTGCGGCCGGAGACGTCGAGTCCGGTGCGCTGCCCGGCCGCGTCGTAGGTCCATTCACTCACCGCGCCGGTGGGGGTGGTGCGGGATATGCGGCGGCCCAGGGTGTCGTAGCTGAAGGTGGTGGTGCGACCGTTCACCGTCTCGGCGACGGCTCGTCCGAACTCGTTGCGGGTGTAGGTGACTTCGCTGTCCGGGGCGGCGATCCGGGTCAGGCGCCCGGCAGCGTCGTACGTGAAGGTGGTGAGCTCACCGTCGACATCCTTGGTGGCTGTGCGCCCCAGTGCGTCGTGGGTGAAGCGGATCGTGTGGCCGAGCGCTGTGGTGCGTGAGGTCAGTCGGCCCGCCGCGTCGTGCGTGTAGGTCTGGGTACGGGCGTCGAAGTCCGTTTCGGATATCAGACGTCCGGCCTCGTCGTACTCGTAGCGCCAGGTCAGGCCCTGGGGGTTGGTGACCTTCATGAGCTTGAGTTCGGTGTCGTGGATGAACTCGTGGCGTGCCCCGTCCGGGTCGGTGCGCGCCTTCAGCTGGTCGAAGTGGCCGTACTCGAATGTGGTGACCTGACCCATAGGGTCGGTGTGTGCGGTGCAGTTGCCCTCGCCGTCGTAGGTCCAGGCTTCCCGGGTGGAGTCCGGGTTCAGGCGGGTCGCGAGGCGTCCTTCGGGGGTCCACTGGTAGGTGGTGGTCTTGCCGAGGGGGTCGGTGACGGAGGCGGTGCGGCCGAAGCGGTCCCGGCGGAAGGACGTGACGGCGCCGAGCGGGTCGGTGACCGTCAGCGGGAGTCCCGCCGCGTCGCACTCGATACGCGTGATGCTTCCCAGCGGGTCGGTGACCGAGGTGAGGTGGCCACGCTCGTCGTAGGTGAAGCGGGTGGTCTGGCCGGTGGGGTCCGTGACGGCAATCCGGTTGCCCTTGGCGTCGTACTCCTGCCGGACGGTCCGGCCATCCGGGCCGGTGACCTCCGCGGGGAGGCCGAGGTCGGTGTAGGTGGCGGTGCTGGTGGAGCCGTCCGGGTGGACGACCGAGACGAGGCGCCCCTCCTCGTCATACGCGAGCCGCCTGGTCGCGCCCAGCGGGTCGGTGATCTCGAGCGGCCGGTCGTGCGTGTCGTAGGTGGTGCGGGTGGTGTTGCCGAGCGGGTCGGTGACGGCGACGACCTGGAGGCGCTCGTTGACGAGGTACCGGGTGCTGAAGCCCTGTCCGTCGGTGTGCGTGGTGGTGCGGTGGCCGGTCTCCGGATCGACCTCGTCGTAGGTGAACCGGTTCGCGAAGTGTCCCTCTGCGCCGGACTGGGAGGTGCAGCGGTGACGGGGGTCGTAGGCGTACTCGTAACGGGAACCGTTGGAGTCCACCCAGGCGGTCATCCGGTGCTCGGTGTCGTACTCGAACCGGGTCACCGCGCCGGTGGAGTTGGCGACACTGGTGAGGTTGCCTGCCTCGTCGTGCCCGTAGGACATCACCAGTTGGTCCGAGCCGTCGTCGCCCGCGCCCGCCAAGTGCAGGGCGCTGAGACGGCCCTGCTCGTCGGTGGTCAGCTTCAGCTCGTATCCGGCACTGTGGCGGATCGCGTACGGGGTACCGGTCTCATCCTCGTAATCGAAGGTGATCCGGTGCCCGTTGCGGTCGGTGATCTCATCGAGCAGGGCGAGTCCGGGGGCGTGCAGGGCGTCACTGAAGTAGCGGGTCCGACCCGTCTCCGGGTCGTTGACGGCCCAGTCACCCTGCATCGTGCGCATCAGCGGCCAACGCGGACCATGCTTCGGGAGCACCCGCTCACCGGTCTCCGGGATCGCGTAGCGCAGCAACATCCCGGTGTCGGTGACGAAGACAATGCTTCCGGCGTCGATCTCCAAGCGCTGGTCCACCGTGGAGGACCAGGACGGCCCGATATGCCGTCCGATGCGGGTCGATGACTCGTATTTACGGGTGAAGATCAGCGGCAGGGCGCCGGGCAGCGCGATGTCGGTCTGGGACAGGAACACCTTGCCCGTGGCCAGGTCGACCGGGTCGGTGCCATCTGTGCACTTGCCCTCGTCCCTGCGGGTCTTGTCCTGAGGATGGTCGGCGTCCGCCTCCTTGGCGGCCTCGCTCTTCGAGGGCACCTTGGACTGGGCACCCCTCGAGTTGGGCGCCCCGTCGCCACCGCTGCCGCTGCCTGGGTGGCCCGGGCCCTTCCTGCCGCCCCCGCCTCCGCTGCTGCCTGGGCTGCTGGGGCCCTTGTCGCCCTTGCCGATGCCTTGGAAGCTGTCAGCGAGTTTGTCGTCGTTGTCGCGGTGGTTCTTGGCCATCTGCTTGAGGCCGCGGCGCATGTTGTCGTCGAGGTGTTTGGCGGAGGTCTTGGCGGCGTTCTCGATGCCGTCGATGACCTTGTCGAGCATGGCGTTGGCGGCGTCGGCGATGGGGTCCTTGCCGCGGGTGCGGCCGTGGTGGCTCTTGGCTCTGGAGATCTTGCCGCCGGCCTTGTCCCGGAAGCCGCCGCCGACACTGTTGAGCTTCATGTCGAGCTCGTCGTACTCGTTCGGGTCGAACCTGAACCCGCCCGCAGCACCACCGCCCCCGCCATTCCCGCCGCCGCTGCCGCCCTTGGCGCTGAGGAGCTGCATTCCGGCGGCTTCGTTGACGCCGCCCTTGCCGGCTTTGGCGGTCCGGCCCAGGTCGACGCCGTCCTGTGTGCCCAGGGCGTTCGAGCCGAGCTGGACCACCAGGTCTCCGGCCATCGAGCCGAGGGCCTCGTAGACCGGGCCCATCGCCATGTCGACGACCTGTGAGGCGACCTCCTGACAGACCTGCTGGAAGATCTCCCTCACGATCGTCCGCGTTGCCTGCGTCGCCGCGAGTCCACCGAGGGCGGATAGGCCCAGGGTGAAAGGAGCGGAAGCCGCCGCGGCGGCGATCTCCGCTGCAAGGATGCCGAGTTGGACCAAGGTGGCGATTTTGGCGCCCTCGATCAGCAGGGCCACACCGTCCAGCGCGTTGGCGGTCAGGCGGCCCGCCTCGGCAAGGTTGGTCAGGTGGGTGTCCTTGACCTTGGACCAGTGCATGTTGAGGGCTTCAGTGGCCAAGCCTCCGCCGCCTGCCGACACCAGCTGCTGTATGGCGGTGTGTGCTTCGGTGGCACCATCGTCGATGTCGCCCGCAAACTCACGCATGGCCGTTGACATCTCGCGGTAGTCGTCCTCGTCGACATTCGGCCAGGAGACCCCGATCAGATCCAGCAGCTCATCCGCCCAGCCAGGCAGGACAACACCCACGACAAGAACCCCCGTTCGATCATGATCCGATGAAATGTAACGTCAGGGCTGCTTGCCGAACAAGTGACCAATGAGTCAAAGGGTTACGTCATCCGGCAGGTGCGGCCCGGCACCTTCTTGCTCCCGGCGTAGCCCGGCGTTGCGGCCGGACCGAGGCGGCGGTCCGCAGTGACCGCGAGTCGACCGGTGCGCTGTGCAGGCCGGGTCACCGGCCTGCGAGGTCAAGCTCGGCCCAGACCGTTTTGCCGCTGGGAAAGTACTCCTCGGTTCCCCAGCGGTCGGCGATTGCGCCGACCAGGAGCAGACCGCGCCCCGACTCGCTGTCCGGCTGAGTGGCGGGCCCGACAACGGGCAATTTCTCGCCGCGGGTGTCGGTGATCCCGATACGGAGGGTGCCTGTCGTGGCGTCGAGCGTGAGGGTGAGCCGGAAGTCCCGGCCCTGTACGCGTCCGTGCAGCGCAGCGTTGGCGGCCAGCTCGGCAACGATCTGCTCGGCCCGTTCGCTGACACCGTGAGGCACCGGCCAGGTGCGGAGCCGCTCGACGGTGAGCAACCGGGCGAGACGGGCCCCGCGCCGCGTGGACGACAGCAGCTGGGCAAAGGTTCGTACGGTGGTGGGGAGTTGGGGTGTGGTCGCGCTCATGAGGCCACGGTGGCGGGCGATCACCAGGCTTCGCCAGCGCTGCGCCCCGTACGCTGCGTCAGCGTACGAGCACGTTCGGTGGACGGTACGCCGATCTTTCCGTCACGCTGGGTGAGTCGATCGCGGGGACACCGCATGAACAGCACCTGGAGGGGCCGTGTATGACGACTGACCATTCCTGTGCGCCGGGAGACGCCGACTGGGAGCGGGAGCCCGACCACTCGGACAGTCTGGGGACCTTCGGGGCCGTCGTCCAGGCCCTGCGCGAGCATGCGGGGCTCAGCCGGGTCGAATTCGCGGAGCGGGTCCGCTTCTCCAAACACACCGTGGAGTCGGTGGAGCTGGGTCGGCGGATGCCCGACGAGTCCTTCGTGGAGCGGGCGGAGGAGGCCCTGGGCGACACCGGCGCGCTGCGGAAGGCGGCCAGATATCTGACGCGCGGTGAGCCGGGGCTGGCGGCGTGGTTCCGGCGGTGGGCGCGGCTGGAGAAGGTGGCGGTCAGCCTGTGTACGTACGAGTGCAGGCTGGTGCCAGGGTTGTTGCAGTCGGAGGGGTACGCGCGGGCCCTATGCGAGAACGACATTCCTCCCCTGACCGACGAGGCGTTGGAGGCCACGGTCGCTGCCCGCATGGAACGTCAGAGGTTGCTGCGTGAGAGGTCCAACACCACGTTTGACTTCGTCATTGAGGAGGCTGTCCTCATGCGCCGCCTCGGAGGAGTCGACGTCACTCGCGAACTGTTCGATCACATCCTTGAGCTCAGCTCCTTGCGGAACGCCACGCTTCAGGTCATGCCTGCGGACAGCGAGCACCACGCATGCCTTGCCGGGCCGGTGCGACTTCTGGAAACGCCGGACGGTCGCAGGCTCGCGTACTCCGAAGGGCAGGAGAACGGCCGCTTGATTGCTGACCAGAAAGAGGTCAGCCGGATCCAGATGCGCTATGCGAGACTGCGTTCGCAGGCCCTTTCCCCGAAAGACTCCGCGGGTCTGCTGGAGCGGATGCGAGGAGCGCTATGAGGACGACGGAACTCGCCTGGTTCAAGTCCAGCCACAGCAGCGCCCAGGGCGACGACTGTGTGGAGGTCGCCGTTACCGAAGGGGTCATCCACGTACGGGACTCCAAGGACAAGGGCGGTCCTCGCCTCAGCATCGGTCGTGACGAGTGGGCGCGGTTCGTCCGCTTCGCCGCGGACAGCTGAGCCCGACCCCTGGAGGAACCGTGCGCAGGCCCTCTCGCCGAAAGGCTCCGCGGGTCTGCTGGAGCGGATGTGAGGAGCGCTATGAGCACGACGGAACTCGCCTGGTTCAAGTCCAGCTACAGCGGCACGCAGGGCGACAGCTGTGTGGAGGTCGCCGTTACCGAAGGGGTCATCCACGTACGGGACTCCAAGGACAAGGGCGGTCCTCGCCTCAGCATCGGTCGTGACGAGTGGGCGCGGTTCGTCCGCTTCGCCGCGGACAGCTGAGCCCGACCCCTGGAGGAACCATGCGCAGGCCCTTTCCCCGAAGGACTCCGCGGGTCTGCTGGAGCGGATGTGAGGAGCGCTTTGAGCACGTCTGAATTCGCCTGGTTCAAGTCCAGCCACAGCGGCAGCCAGGGCGACGACTGCGTGGAGGTCGCCGCTACCGAAGGGGTCATCCACGTACGGGACTCCAAGGACATGGACGGTCCTCACCTCAGCATCGGCCGTGACGAGTGGGCGCGGTTCGTACGGTTCGCCGCGCACGGCTGAGTCCGCGTTACCGCACGCTGGACCTCGGCCGTCCGGGGCCTACGTGGCCGGCGCACTGGGGCCGGTCTCGGGCAGCCGGCGCACCTCGCCCGTGCCGAGAGCGACCGTGGCCCGCGGCCGCATGGGCTCGTCGGCCCGGCGTGACAGCAGGACGAGCTCTCCGACCGTCGCCGTCATGGTGTCGAGCCGGGCGTCGCACTCGGCGGCCACCCGCTGTGGGTCCCGGGTCCGGCCCAGGGACAGGTGCGGGGTGAAGCCCTTGACGCGCCCATGGCACCTTGGGAACCGTTCCACCAGCGCGCTGTAGAGCCTCTCCCACGGCGCCTTGCCGTCTGCCGCCGGGTCGATCCATACGGTGGAGTACTCCCGGTGCCGGAAGGTGTGCACTCCGTGCAGCCGGGCGGTGAAGACCGGCGTCTCGGCCGCCGCTGCCGCGAGCGGCGGGGCCGCCCGCTCGAAGTCGGACTCCGGCACGAACCCGAACAGCACATTGACATGCGGCGGCCAGCGGCGGATCTGCGGATCGTGCTCCCGGCGGATGGTCTGGATCGGCGGCCACAGCTCCTGGGGCGGGATCCACGCCAACGCTGTGCGAGGCGTCGGGGAGACGTCGAAGACGCCGGTGGGGTCGCTCCCGCCGAAGCCCAGGTGCGCTTCCACGCCATGGTGGTCCGATACGTATGGGCCCTCCGGGGCATGTGAGTCGCCCCGCGAGGCGTTCCCGGTCGCGCCGTCCGCGGGGGGCCACCCGGCTGCCGGGTCCCGCATCCGGCCGGCGGGCGACGCATCGATGCGGTCCACACCCGTGGCACGGTCCCACACCACCTCGCCGTCCGCCTCGATGAACAACACCCGGTGCCACGGGATGTCGCCGCCGGGTACGAAGTCGGGCAGCGGGATTCGCTCGGGGGAGGCCCCGCGCTGCCTGATGCCCAGCACGAATCGGGCGGGGTCGAACCGCGGGTCCCATAGGACCTGGTGATAGATCTCCGCGCTGGTACGCATCACCGCTCCTCTCCCTCCAGATCCTCTCCCTCCAGAGTGCCGTGGACGTCGTCGATGGCGCTCCAGCTCCGACGTGCCAGGTCCGGTACGCCTCAGCCCTGTCGTCCACGGGGCCGTGGCCGCGGGCTCCTCCAGGGACGTGGGGGCGGCCCGGGGGCGGCGGGCGCTGCGGGCGGGCTGGCCGGGTCGATGCGCCGGGGTGCGGCGGGGGCCCGCCGCGCAGCTGTCCCAGCCGAGGACCGCGCGGGCTGCTGTTCCGGCCGAGGACCGTGCCGCACCCATGGCTGGTTCTCTGGTACTACCGACGCATGGGGATGGAGCGGTTCATCGGCATCGACCTCGCTTGGGCGGAGAGCGGAGCCCGTACCAGGCCCAATGAGACAGGCGTCGCGGCCGTCGACCGTCGCGGCGTGGTGATCGATTGCGGCTGGACCTGTGGGCTCGGAGAGACCATGTCATGGCTTGCCGAGGTGGCGGTCGACGGATCGACCCTGGCCTTCATCGACGCGCCGCTGGTCGTTGACAATGCGGCCGGCCAGCGGCCGTGCGAGCGGGAGGTCGGCCGGCGGTACGGCCGGTGGAAGGTGAGCGCCAACAGCACCAACCAGAACTCCCCCCGCCGGGCCGGAGTGCTCCTGCGTGAACGGCTGCGGGAGTCGGGCTGGGCCTACGACGACGGCAGGGGCGGGCCGCCGACGGGCGGGCTGGTCATGTCCGAGTGCTATCCGTACACGACCTTGGTCGGAGCCGTCGAGTTGGGCTACGACCAGGAACGCCCCAGGTACAAACGCCGGCCGGCGCGAGTGCCGACGGCACAGTGGCGAGCGGTGCGCGCCGAAGAGTGCGACACGCTGATCGCGCGCATGGCGGGCCTGGCCACCGTCGATCCGCCCCTCGTGCTCTCCTCCCACCCGGTCTCCCGCCGACTGATCGATGAGCCCACTCCTCAGAGGGCGGCTGACTACAAGCATCGCGAAGACCTCATCGACGCGCTGCTGTGTGCCTGGACAGCCGCACTGTGGTCCCGGTACGGATTCGCGCGCTGCCAGGTACTCGGAGCAGACAGCCCTGCACCGGCCGGACGTGCACCCACGATCATCGCGCCTGCCCGCCCCGAGCAGCGGCGTGACCAGGCGTCGCGCTGAACCGGCCGTGAACTCGGCCGGCTCACAGCGGACCCCTGCGCGGGGGTGCAGACGAGCCGCAGACCGAGGAACCGGTAGACCCCGGCCGGTGTCTTCGGTTGTGGCCTGCCGGATGACGGCGGTCGTGGCCTGCCGGATGACGGCGGTCAGATCGCTGACGGAGGGCGGACGCGCCGGGCGATCTCACCGCAGGCCATCAACGCTCCTGGCCGGCAGGATGGCAGGCCGCGTCAGAGGGCGGCCATCAGACGACCGGCATCGGGTCATCAGACGACCGGCATCGCGGTCAGCTTCTGGCCGCGCAGCGCGAACACGCGGTTGCCCGCCCCTGCCACCGACCAGCCGCCCTGCGCGCCCCCGCCCTTCTCGTGGTGCGTCCACAGTGGTTCCCCGGTGTCCTTGCGGAAGGCCTTGAGTCCTTCGGTGCCCCGCTCGGAGGAGACCCAGACGGTGCTGCCCGAGACGGCGGGCGTGCCGAGGAGCGTGTTCTGCAGCTCGCGCACCCACTGCTCGGAGCCGTCCTCGGTGCTGTGGCACCGCAGTTCGCTGCCGGCGACGAGATAGAGGCGGTCGCCGTCGACCGCTCCCACGGACAGGCCGCTGTTGGTCGAGCCGGGCTTGGACCAGCCGCGGTCGCCGTCGCTGAGCCGGAAGGAGCGCACCGACTGACCGCCCAGATAGACCGTGTCCCCGGAGATGTGCGGCGTCCACGCGCTGCCGGACTTTCGGGGCACCGTCCAGGCCTTGCCGCCGTCCGCCTTGTTCAGGGCGACGGCGCCGTACTCTCCCGCCGTCAGCACCAGGCGGTCTCCGCCCGCGACGGCCTCGATGTCGTCGGCTTCGGGGCTGAACGGCATGCGTACGCTCCACAGCGGGGTCGCCCCGGTCTTCGCGACGCGGAGGGCCACCACCTTGCCGGGGTCCTTATAGCTGGGCGCGATGTCGTGGTAGTAGTACACGTCCCCGTCGACCGCGAGCGGGGTGACGATGTCCACGAACTGCTTCCACAGCTTCCTGCCGGTCGTGGGCGAGATCCCGTACAGATTGTCGATGTCCATGGCCAGGAGGAGATCGAGCGACGCGGAGTAGAGCGCGTTGCCGACGCTGTTCACCGTCCACTTCCGCTTCCCGCTGGTGACCGAGTGGGCGACGAGGTCCGGCTGCTGGGTGTCGAGGACGACCAGGTCCCGGATCGTGAGCAGATCGACGCGACCGGTGCCCAGGGTCTTCTTCGGGCCCCACAGCGGGTCGGGCGCCTTCCCCTTCTGGTAGTCGCCCTCGGCGAGCGGGTCCGCGTCCCAGGGGTGCTCGCGCGGCGGGGTCTCGTCACGCAGCATCCACCAGGCGCCGCCTCCGCCCGCCGCCAGCACGGCTCCGCCCGCGGCCAGCCCGGTGACGAAGCGTCTGCGGGACGTGCCCCCCGTCGCCGTGCCGGTACGGGCGTCCGGGTCCGGGAACGTCGCCAACTGGCGCACCCGCTTCTCGGACTCGCCGATCTCCGTGGCCACCGGGCCCTGCTTCCACAGCTTGCCCGCGCCCCGCGGGGCAGCCATGGCCGAGGTGACCTGAGCGGGGAGGGGACGCAGCGCGGGCTCCTTGGCCAGGCACGGCTCGATGAGCTGCCGCAGCCCGGGCGGAAGCGCGTCCAGCCGGGGCTGCCCGTGCACCACCTCGTACTGCACGGCCGCCACATGCCCGCCCCCGTAGGCGGGTGTCCCGGTCGCCGCGTAGACGAGTACCGCGCCCAGCGCGAAGACGTCGCCGGGCGGGCCCGTGCGCTGCCCGAGCACCTGCTCGGGCGCACCGTAGCCGGGGGTGACGGGTATCTGTCCCGTGGTGGTCAGGGTCAGCCCGTGCTCGGGCCGCGCGATGCCGAAGTCGATGACGCGCGGTCCTGCCGACGTCAGCACGATGTTGGACGGCTTGAGGTCGCGGTGCACCAGGTCTGCCGCGTGGATGTCGCCGAGGGTCCGGGCGAGCGCCGCCCCGAGCGCCCGTACGTACGGCTCCTGGAAGGCGCCGTAGCGCTGCACCGCCGTGTCGAGCGTCGGACCGGCCAGGAACTCGGTGGCGATGAACGGCCGTCCGCCCTCGGTCTGCACGGTCAGTACGCGGGCCACGCCCTTGCTCCGTACGGCCTGGGCGGCCTGCGCCTCCCGCAGGAAGCGCTGCGACATCTGCGCGTTGTGGGCGAGCTCGGTCCGCAGCACCTTGACGGCGGCCGTACGGCCGGAGCGGTCGCGTCCGAGATAGACCTTCCCCATGCCGCCTTCCCCGAGCACGGCGATGAGACGGTAGGGGCCGAGTCGGAGGGGGTCGCCGTAGCCGAGGGGGTTCATCCGGTGCTTCTCCTGCTGTCGCTGCCGAGCGTTGTCTGCCGCATGTCCGGTGTGCTCACTCCCGGGGTCACTCCAGAGGGATGGCGTAGGTGCCCTGGAGGGTCGAGCCGACGATCCGCCCGGAGTCCTCGTCCAGGATCAGGCTGGTGCCCGCGCCATCGGGGCCGGCCTGCGTGAAGCTCCAGTCGGAGCGGTGCGTCCGGCGGTTGACCGCGTTGAGGTGCGTGCGGCCGTTCTCCTCGGCCTCCACGACGTAGACGTACCTCTCGCCGACGAGCGGCTCGCAGCCGAGGGAGGGATGGCGGCCGCTCTCGGGCCGCCCCTGCTGGCGCCAGAGCAGGCGCCCGTCCGAGGCGTCCAGGGCGATGAGGCCGTGCCCGCTCTCCACCGCGTACACCACGCCGTCACGCAGGGCCGGCGGGCCGTAGAGCGCCAACGGATTCCCGTTGGCGTCCTCGTCCCCTTGGTCGAGGCCGGAGTTGGCGTACGCCCAGGCCTTCCCCCCGTCGGAGAGGCGCCGCGCGGCCACGCGCCGGGAGCCGAAACAGAGGTGCGTGCTGTTCGAGGGGACCGGTCTGAGCGAGGTGCCGCGATCGTTGTGCGTGCCCAACGGGACCCGCGCGCCTTCCCACAGCTCCTCGCCCGTACGGGCGTCCCAGGCGCGCGTCACGAACGCGTCGTTCTCTCCGCTGCCTTCGACACGGGTCAGCAGCAGCCGGTTTCCCCTGACCGTCGTCACATAGCCGCTGACTTGGAAGTGCAGGCCCGCGAACGGGTAGCTCTCGAGCGGTCTGCGCCACAGCTCCCTGCCCGCGCGCAGATCGAAGGCGACGACATTCCAGCCGACCGTCCTCTCCTCGAACGCCGCGTTCGTCCTGCGTGTCCTCGCCGCCAGATAGAGCACGTTCCCGACCGTGCGGAGCGGCTGGACCGTGGGGTCGGGGTCGGTGGACCCGTCGTTGATCTCCCTGCCGTCGAAATCGGGGAGGGTACCGAGGGTGTCCTGCCGGGAGCCCGAACGGGGGTCGAGCGTGCAGATCGCCAGCCCCTTGCCCGCGCCGCGGTCCTTCCCCTTGCCCTCCCCTCTGCCTCTCTGCCTCGGCCCTCCGGGCTCGGGGAGGATCGCGTAGATCCGCTGCCCGTCGGTGCTGATCTGCTTCGCGTGGATGTCCGGATTTCTCCAGCGCCGCTCGCCGCCCTTCGCGTCGAACGCCACGAGGCCCTTCGTGTCCATGCTGAGAATCAGGCCGCCCGCCGCGATCGGCGGCAGGTCGTACGTGTCGCCGGCGCTCAGGGTCGGCGCCTTCCACACCGGCTTGGGTTCGCCGCCCGGCCCGCGCGATGGTGAGGCGACGGGGCCCGGCTCTCCGCCCGGACCGATGCCGGCCCAGGCAGCCCCGGCCACGGCAGCGCCCAGCCCGAGCGCCGAACCGCCCGCCACCGCCAGGACCTTGCGCCGCGAGGGCCGCTTCGGCCCGTACGGCGACCCCGACGAGAACTCCGTCGAGCCCGGGCCCGTGCCGTCGTGGTGCGCGACCCCGCCCGGCGGCGGAGGCTCTCGCCGCGGGGCGACCTGCCATACGGCGCCGGCGCGCCACGCGATCCCGGCCAGCACCTGCTCCGGCAGGAGGTCGGCGAACTCGCCGCCGCCGCTGTCCTCGTGCAGCAGAGCACCCAGCTCCGCCGTACTGGGCCGGTGGTGCGGCTCCTTGAGCAGGCACCGCTCCAGCGCGGGCCGCAGAGCGTCCGGTACGCCGGTGAGGTCCGGCTCGCCGTACCGCACCCGGTAGAGCAGGTCGGCCGGCTGACCGCCGCCGAACGGGCCGCGCCCCGTCAGTGCGAAGACCAGCACCCCCGCGAGCGCGAACACATCACCGGCCGCGGTGTGTTCGCCGCCCGTCGCCTGCTCGGGCGACATATAGGCGGGGGTTCCCGCCGCGGCTCCGGTACGTGTCAGCCGGTCGTCACCGATCGCGCGCGCGATGCCGAAGTCGATGACCTTCGGGCCGAAGGCGGTGAGGAGGATGTTGGACGGCTTGAGGTCACGGTGCACGACGTCCGAGCTGTGCAACTGCCCCAGCGCCCCGCACAGCGCGGCGCCCACCGCCCGTACGGACATCTCGGGCAGCGGCCCCCACTGCTCGACGGCGTCGTCCAGCGGGGGACCGAGCAGGTACTCGGTCGCCAGCCACGGCGTCGGCGCGAGCGGATCGGCGTCGACGACCTCGGCACCGTGCCGTCCCCCGATGACCCGCGCCGCGTCCGTCTCCAGGCGGAAGCGGATGCGGAACTCGGGGTCGGCGGCGATCCGCGCGTGCATGGTCTTGAGCGCCACGGTACGGCCGGCCGCGTCCCGCCCGAGGTAGACGGTGCCCATGCCGCCACTGCCGATCCTGGCGATCAGCCGGTACGGGCCGAGCATGTGCGGATCGTCGTAGGCGAGCGGGAAGCCCAGGGGAGCGGGCGAAGAGTGCATCGGGTCGTCAGTCCACGGTGAAGGAAGAGGCGGAGGTGGCGGGAGTCACGGCCTCGGGGAGGCGTGGGGGTAGAAGGCCGGCGCACCGGGTCCGGGGAGGGCACCGGGGGCTGTGGGGGCACCCGACCCGGGGAGGGCACCGGGGGCTGTGGGCGCTGCGCGGGGCGCACCGGGCGGGCCGGACGCACTCGTCACGGTGACGGCTCCGGCTGCTGGCACGGCTCCGGCCGCGCCCGCCGCATCCGAAGGTGCCGAAGAACCCCGCGCGTCCAGGGCCCGCGCCGACTGCCGCACCAGCGCCGCGATCACCCGGCCCGGCAGCCAGCCGGGAGCGAACGCCTCGGCGCCGCCGTCCAGCACCGTGACCGGTGGCGTGCCCGGGGCGGGGGGCGCCACCGGTGGGACCGGTGCGGTGAAGCCGGCGCGCAGTTCATCCCGTACGGCCGCGGCCCGCGGCCTGTCCGCAGGGTCGGGGGCCAGGCATGCCGTGACCGTCTCGCGCAGCCCCTCGGGCAGTCCCGCCGCATCCGGCGCGAGGCGTCCGGTCGCCGCGTACGACAGCACGGCACCGAGCCCGAACACATCGCCGGGCGGACGCGGCCGTCCGCCCGAAAGCTGCTCCGGCGGCAGCGCCTCCGGCGGCAGACCGGGCACGGCCGCGCGCTCCTCTCCCTCCGGAGCCAGGGACCGTACGCTCCCGAACCCGGCGAGCCTCGGTCCGTCCGCGGCCAGCAGGACGGTGCCGGGTGTCAGACCGGCGTGGGCGAAGCCTTGTTCGTGCAGCGCGGCGAGTGCCTCGGCCAGCGCCAGGCCGATCGCGCGCAGCGTACGTTCACCAAGACCGCCGCCGTGCGCGGCCAGTGCTCCGGGCAGCGGCAGCGCGGGCGCGTAGGGCGAGACGTACCACGGCAGTCGGCCGTCCGCGCCCCAGGAGACCTCCACGATCTGCTCCAGGGCGGGGCTGTGGCCGCTCAGGCGCCGGGCCTGCTCGGCCTCTGCCACGAACCGCTGCCCGTAGATGCCGTCCCGGGCGAACTCCGGCCTGGGCACGCTGAGAAGGACCGTATGGTCGCCCCCTGGCGTGCGCGCGATGAAGCGCCGTACGGGTACGGGAACGCCGCTGTCCGCCGCATCGATCCGGCCGACGGTGCTGTAGACACTGAGCTGCCCAGGATCGTCCTGCCGCAGCGGCTCCATGTGCTCCCCCCGTGGTGCAGCTGAGGCTGAAAGCCTAGTGCCTGGCCATATGAGCTGGAGAGGGAGGGGTGAGAACCCCTGGGGTGACACACCTCACCAGCGGGACACCGCCACCCCGCGAGTTCCCGGGCCGCGTTGGCCCAGGTCCGTACTCGTGGAGATACAACCCGGCAGGCACCCGGAGGCCGGTCGGCCCGCGCTCTCTGAGGCGTGTGACGGCTTCCAGGAGCGCTGGAGGTGTCGCTTCCGGATGCCGGGAACGAAGGGCCAGACTTCGCTGCGGGTACGGCGGACAACCCCTTCGGATGAGTGATGAACCTCGCCCGGCCGAGTTGAAAGGAAACCCGATGGCAGAGACGCCCGATGTTGCGAACCCGCCCGAGGCCATTGATGTGGACCTAGTGCTGCGGCGCAACTACCTCCGGATGGTCAAGGATTTCGTTCTGCGCATGGCGATCGTCGCAGCCCTGGTCGTGGCGGGAGGTGCCTTCGAGGAGTGGTCACCCTGGGACTCCCCGCTCATGGGCGTGTTTATCGCCCCCTCGGGTTTCGTCTTCATCTTCACGGCTTACCGGTTCCTGTTCGGCGTACGGATCATCAAGTGCAAGGGCGTGCTGCGTCACTACCCCCTCGAATTCCGTCCGCGAGTGGTCAAGAAGAGCGAGGACTGGACCAAGTACGGTGATGTCTTCACTGTGAGGGTCGCGGACGACAAGCCGGGGTACGCGCCGCTGCTGCGGGCCGCGAAAGCGGTGGGCGGCCGCCGCTGGCCGAAGGGGACCGAGGGCGGTGTGTGGGTCGCCGGCGATGTCCCCTTCGGCGGGGTCATCGTCGTCCCCGGCACCAACGAGATGCTGTTCTTCCAGCCCGCGAGGTGGGAAAAGTTGGCCCCTGAGCGAGAGCAGGCCGGTGCCGAACGCATCGAGAGGGCGAAACGAGCGCGTCTGCTGCGCAAGTCCGTTTGACGGTCGACTCGGGACCTGGGCCATTCACAGGGGCTCAGTCGATGCCGTGGCAAACATGCCTGGTCGGTGAACTCCCAGTCCCAGCGGCGCCAGACGCGTTCTCGGCGGCTACCGGGGCGCGGTGGTCGTCGGAGACGGGCGGTACGTCGAACTCATTGGCGAGCGGTTCCACGTCCGCCCTGACCCGATGACAAGGCGCCGCGGAGCTCTTCCTCGGTACGCTTCGGATCACGACTGCGTCGACCGAGGCTAGGGGGCTCATGCAGGCCGGGGACGTCAAGCTGGGCATGGTGTTCGCGAACGACCACCAGAACACCATTCCGCTCTTCCAACGCCCTTATGTCTGGGACCGCGAGGGCAACTGGGCTCCGCTGTGGAGTGATGTCCGTCAGGCCGCCGAGGAGGTGGAGGCGGAGGCGCAGAGCCTTCACGAGCAGCAGGAGCCGCGGACCTACTTCCTCGGCGCCATCGTGATGCAGCAGCGCCGGACGCTCAAGCGTCGTGTCAGCTCCTCGCACATCATCGACGGTCAGCAGCGCATGACCACCCTCCAAGTGCTGTTCGCCGCCGCGCGTGCGGTGGCCCGTGGCCTGGGGGCGGACAAGGTGGCGGCCCGGTACACCAGCCTGTTGGAGAACCGGCCCGAGACCATCCACGAGGACCATCCGGACGACCGCCACAAGGTGTGGCCGCTGCCTCAGGACCGCCGGGCCTTCCTGTGGGCCGTACGCCCGCCGGGTGACGACAGCCCGGCACCGGACGCCGGCCACCGACTGGTCCGCGCGCGCGAGTGGTTCGAGTCGGAAGCCCTGGAGTGGGCCACGGCGGCGGACGACCCCGTCCAGCGCCTCGACGACCTGTTCTACACCCTCCAGGAGCGCATGCAGCTCGTGGAGATCAGCCTTGACGCCCGCGATGATCCGCAGGTCATCTTCGAGGCGCTGAACCACCGCGGCGTCCCGCTCGACGCCGCCGACCTGGTCAAGAACCTGCTGTTCCAGACAGTCGACACGCAGGGGCAGCATGCCTTGGCGGACACCTTGTTGATGGAGCACTGGCTGCCGCTGGACGCCGACCCGTGGCGAGCCGAGATCACCACCGGGCGTATCAAGCGGGCCCTGGTCGACCTCCTTCTCGCCTACTGGCTCACTGCCCGCAGCGGTCAGGAAGTGGCCGTCGAGCACCTCTTCGCCGACTTCAAGACGTGGCTGCACGACAGCGGAGTCCAGGCCGCGGATGCCATCAGGGACATCAGACGGTACGCCGACACCTACAGCGCCATGCTGACGCTTCCCTCGACCGATCCGACGGCGCAGTTGCTCGACCGTATGGAAACGGCCACCGCCACCCCCTGGCCCCTGCTCCTCCATCTGCACGCCGACGCGGCCGTACCGGCCGAGCAACGGCACATCGCTGCCCGTGCCATCGATTCCTTCCTCATGCGCAGGGCGGTGTGCGCCATGACGACCAAGGACTACAACCGGCTGTTCGTCCAGGTCCTCGGTGCGGTGCAGAAGGCGGAGCCTGCGGTGGCCGGTGACTGTGTGGCCCGCAGTCTCGCCGACCAGACCTCGGACTCACGCCGTTGGCCCAGCGACGCCGAGTTCGTGACCGCGCTGGCGGTGCCCAACCTCTAAACCAGCTGCGAACCGACAGGACCGAGCCGGGTGTTCTCCACGGCAACGGGGCCGCGCAGCTGAACATCGAGCATCTGCTGCCCCAGAAGTGGGAGACGCACTGGCCTCTCGAAGCCGACGCCGACGAGGAGCGGATCCGGCGACGCGGCGACGCCGTGCACCAGCTGGGAAACCTGACGCTCACCACGACCAAGCTCAACCCGTCACTGAGCAACCAGGGCTGGAGCGAGAAGAAGGACGGCCTGCGCCGCCACAGCTTGCTGCGGCTCACCACCGCATCGGTCCTGACGGTCCCGGACGAGCTGAGGCGGTCCTCGCACTGGGACAGCGACACCTGGGCGGCGGACTGGAACGAGACACGTATCGGTCTGCGCACCATGTGCCTGGCCAGACAGGCACTACGGGCGTGGCCTGGAGTCGATGTCATCTCGAAGGGGAACAAGGAACCCGACGCCGAGTGATGTGCGCTGCTCGGCGCCGAGGCGCCGGATGGGCCGAAGGATTCAAGCCTCAATTCCCTGATGCAATAGGGTGATTGCTCCGAGTGAGAGCTTCAGGGGGGGCAGAAGCGTGACGGTGGCGACCGGATCGGCGGGCGTACTCACATTGGCCCTTGTCGGCGGCTTCGCGGGATCGGGTAAGTCGGAGACAGGAAAGCTGCTGGCTGCATCGACCGGCTGGGCCATGCTCGACAAGGACACCCTGACCCGGCCCCTCACGGAGGCGCTGCTGGTGTCGTCCGGAAGTGACCCCGACGACCGTCACAGTGCCGAGTACGTGGAGCGGATCAGGCCGCTCGAGTACGCATGTCTGATGAAGGCGGCTTGGGAAAACCTGGAGTGCGGCGTCTCCGTCGTCCTGGTGGCTCCTTTCATCAAGGAAGCAGGCGAGGCAGCGTGGATGTCCCGGGTCATGCGTCGGTGCTCGCGCCTCGGCGGACGGTTCGAGACGTTCTGGGTGAACAGTGACGCCGACTCCATGCGCGAGCGGCTCACCATGCGCAATGCCTCCCGGGACACCTGGAAGCTCGCGCACTGGTCGGAGTACCTTTCGACCATTGATGTCGGACTGCGTCCGGTGACCGGCCACCATCTCATCGACAACCGCATCGATGCCGTCCGGCCACTCGCCGAGCAGGTGGAGTCGGCGGCCCGCAACCTCCTGGTGTGTTCATGAACGCTGTGGTCATCTACGGTCCTCCGACCGCCGGGAAGGACACTGTCACATCGGTTCTCACGGAGTCGGACAGCAGGTTCCAGCTGCTCACCAAGCTGAAGCAGGGGACCGGACGGTCGGCCGGGTACCGCTTCGTGAATGCGGAAGAGCTCGACGCACTCCGGGCCCAGAACCGCATCATTGTCGAGACACACCGGTACGGCAACATCTACGCCGTCGATCGTCACGACCTCGACGACATGAGGTCCCGAGGTCAGGTGCCCATCGTGCACATCGGCAACATGGCCGATCTCCGTAAGCTTCTCGGGCGTGCCCGCGACGAGTGGCTGCGTGTGCTGCTGTGGGTGCCGCGCGGGATCTGCGCGGAACGATCGCGGATGCGCGGAGACCGGGACGCCCCCGACCGGCTCCGTGCCTGGGACGAGACGCAGAAGGACCTGCTCGGAACCGACGGACGGGATCTGTTCGACCTCATCCTCCGCACCGACCAGGTGAGCCCCCGCTCCGCCGCCGACGCCATCACCACGGCTCTGCTGTCTCCCACCACCGCGTGTACTCGCGAGGAGTTGCATGCGGCGATGGGATCGGCCACCTCTGTCGTCAAGCCGACCGGGTAGAACGGCTGTGGGGACTGTCCGGACGCTGGAGGAACTGGCCACGGTCGGCCGGCAACGGACCGTGAGCGGCCGTAGCCTCAGCCTACGGCGCGACGAGATCGAAGGTGGGCTCCAGCTCGACACGGTCTTCGCGGACCGTATCGCCTTCGAACATGTCGGACTCGACGGACCGCTGACCGTCCGCTCCTGCCATGTCGAGGAACTGGTCATCGACCACGTCTCCGCCGATGCCGTACTGGTGACCAACTCCCATATCGGCCGACTCACCATCCGCAATGCGTCGATCGGCTGTGAGGTGACCGTCACCGACACCTCGCTGATCTCCCTCGACATCCATTCCTGCGGTGATGTCAGCCTTCAGCGTCTGCGGGCCGAACAGCTGGTCCAGCTCACCGCATTGCGCGGATCAGTGCGCATCGGCTCATCACGGATCGCCTCTCTTGCCTGCCGGAGCCAGGTCACCGCGGGGCGCCTCGGCCGTCCCCGGGTGGAGGCACAGAGTCTTCATGTCGCCGAGGACCTCACGTTCGATGACTTGTGGCTCTCGGCACTGTGCCTGCGTGATGTGGACACACGGGTGCTCACCCTCAAGCGTGTCCGTATCGACGAACCTTTGTTGACGACGGAGCTGCGGTGCAGCGACACCGTACGCATCAACGGTCTGGTCGTCCCCGCCGGTGAGAGCTGCATCACTGATAGCGACATCCGGGGACCGGTCGAACTCCGGGAACTCGAGGTGCACGGCGGCGGGAGCGCGGGGCCCGCCCAGTTGTCCTTCCACAACACCACCCTGAACCGTCTGTCCGCCGGTTCCAACGACCCCTCGGTCATCAGCCTGCGCAACTCCTCCGTGACCGGCACCCTCGGACTGCCCACCGGCCGGTCCCGGTACAGCCTGGATGAGCGCTGCAGCGTCAGCGATCTCGAGCTGGCCGGAGAGACGTTCCGCAACTCCGAGCAAGTCCTCGCCTTCCTGGACCGCTCGTTCAGCGAAGTGTCCGCCACGGCGTTGGAATCCGTTCGCACCGCTCTTGCCAAGAGGAACAGGAACCGTGAGGTCGACCAGCTCTACTACCTCACGCGTCAGAGGGAAGCCGCCCTCCTCCCGGGATTCCGCAGGGGTACCGCGCAATGGTTCATGGGCGGTGTGCTCGGCTGGGGCGTACGTGCTCGCAACCCGCTGCGCATGCTGCTGACCGGCGTACTGCTCACCGCGCTGGGACTGCACATGGCGGGCTCACTGCGGAGCGGAGGGCAGGACATCATGAGCGTTCCGGCGGCCTCGAAGGCCTTGGTGCTGGCAGCCGCACTCTGGCTGAACGTCGGCACCGGGATGCCGTCGCAACTCGAATCGCCTGCGTGGTCGGCGTTGGCCGTCATCTTCACAGCCGCCGGGCTGCTGTTCACCACACTGATCGTGGGCATCGTCATCCGTCGACTGGTGCGCTGAAGCCCCCGGGCTTCCTTCCGGCTGTGGGCCGCCCGGGGCCGGGAGCGGTTCAGCTGTCACCGTGGAGCAACTCGAGGGCCTCGGCAACGCTCAGGTCGGCATCACGCGTGCCCTCCCAACGGGCGAGGACGGCAGCGGCAGCCCGCATCAGCTCGTCCGGGAGACCGCACTCGCTGAGAAGATCGGCGGCCTCCTCCAGCTCGGGGCCCCAGCGCCACGCACGGGTCACTGTCTTGGGAATGTAGCCCGTCTCCGACAGGTAGCTCCCCGGCCGCCGTTCCGCGATGTCCAACAGCTCGTCGGCGACCCCGTTGGCTTCGGCCAAACCATAGGCGACGGCTGCCACAACGCGGGATGCCTTCTGATAACTGGTGTAGGAAAGCTTGAGGGCCGACGCCTTGCCGATCTGCTCGCCGAGACGGTGGACCCGCACATCCGTGGCCGAGAAGAGACCGCTGAGCCGCGCGACCGCTGCGCTGTCCCCCGAGACGTAGAGTCTCGGACTCTTTCCACCGACGGGCGGTGAACCCACCACGGCAGCGTCGACCACGACCGCGTCCGGTAGAAGCTGCGCGATACGTGACACTCGCTGCGGGGCGATGGCGTTGGCCTCGACAAAGACCTTGTCGGCGAAGCCGCCGTCAGCCGCCAGTCGGGCGTTGTCCTCGGCCGCGGCCGGAGGGCACAGAGAGATGATGATGTCGGCGCGCTCCAGCAGAACAGGGAGATCTCCGACGGCTTCCAGTCCTGCCGCGTCAGCGCGGGCGAGAGTGGCGGGACTGCGGCCTTCGGGATACCACAGTACTGTTACGCCGAACCGACGGAGCTGAGCTGCGACTGCCGCGCCCATACTGCCGGGATGCAGCATTCCCACGGTCGTGCCGAGCCCGTTCATACGGGGATCCGGGAGGAGTGGAGGCCGACCAGCACATCCATCGCCGAGCGGATGTCGGGCACCCGGTGATCGGGCTCCCGCAAGTCCTTCGGCCAGGCACCGGCGTGATCGACCCACACCGTGCGCAGTCCGGTGACTCTGCCTCCCTCGATATCCTTCATGGGGTTGTCGCCGACCATCCAGCCGTCGATACCGCCGAGCGCGGCACCGCACCGACGTACAGCCTCCCGGAACACAGCCGGGTCGGGCTTCCGCGCCCCGACTTCCTCGGAGATGCACACGGCGTCAACGCGATCGGCGATCCCGGTGGCACACAGCTTGGCCTCCTGGATGTCCGTGGCCCCGTTGGTCGCCACTCCGTGAGCCAGCCGCCGGCGCGTAGCTCTCGGAGCCCGGAGAGCACCGGTTCCGGGCAGACGACGGCGTCGGCGATATCCGCGCAGTAGCTCCTCCACAGCACGTCAACGGGGTCGGACAGCCCGAACCGGTCGCGAACCTCGGCGAAGTGAGCGGGGGTGGCCCGGGCTGCCAGGTGGTTGAGGAGCCACGGCCCGGCCTCGGCGTCGAGACCGTGACGTGCCCCGAAGCGGGGGGCCCATCCGACCAGCGTGTTCTGCCGGTCCACGAGCGTGTTGTCGAGGTCGAAGAGCACCAGTGGCTGCACAGGAGGGACTCTACCGATACAGCGGGACAAGCCACTGAGACCCTCGGCTGATCCTTCAGCCAAGGGCGCTTGTGCGCAGGCTCGCCTGGCTCGGCGTAGGGGACCGGACCGGGCGAAGCATGGACGGCATCCGTGCCGCACCGCGATCTCAAGCCCGGGAATGTCATGGTCGACCGGGCCGGCACGGTCAAGGTCCTCGACTTCGGGATCGCCGCCGTGCTCCGCACCGACGCCACCCGTCTCACTTCCACCGGCCGGGGCCTGGGCACCCGTCCCTGTATGGCACCGGAACAGATCGAGAACGCCCCGGTCAGCCCACGCACCGACCTCTACGCTCTGGGCTGCCTGGTGCATGAACTCCTCATCGGCCGACGGGTCTTCGACGCCGTGGACGAAATTCCGCTGATGTACCAGCATTTCTCCGAGCCGCCCGTCCCTCTGCGGAACCTCCGCCCCGACGTCCCCGTGGAGCTGGAGCAGCTGGTCCTCGACCTGCTGGCCAAGGACCCGCCCCACCGTCCCGCCGACGCGTGGACGGTGCACGCCCGGCTGCTGCCCCTTTTGAACGCGTTCAACTTTCTGCGCTAGGCTCGTCCCACACACCTAGGGGAGCCTGATGAAGATAGTGATACCGGGGGGAACCGGGCAGGTAGGCACGATCCTGAATCGGGCGCTGACCGCCGCGGGCCATGACGTCGTGGTCCTGACCAGACGACCGGTGCGCGACCGTGAAGTCCGCTGGGACGGCGAGACCCTGGGGCCGTGGGCGGAGGAGATCGACGGCAGCGACATTGTGGTCAACCTGGCCGGACGCAGCGTCAGCTGTCGCTACACCGCAGCCAATCTGCAGACCATGATGGACTCACGCGTGCGCTCCGCCCGGGTTGTGGGTGAGGCGATCGCAGCCGCCGTGCGGCCTCCCCGGCTCTGGTTGCAGATGAGCACGGCCACTGTCTACTCCCACCGCTTCGACGCGCCCCACGACGAGGCGACCGGCGTGCTCGGCGGCACTGAACCCGGCGTCCCGAGCTACTGGGCCTACAGCGTCGAGATCGCCAAAGAGTGGGAGCGGGCGCAGGAGCGAGCCGAAACCCCGTACACGCGCAAGGTCGCCCTGCGCTCCGCCATGGTGATGAGTCCCGATCGCGGCGGCGTCTTCGACGTCTTGCTCCGGCTGGCGCGGCTCGGCCTCGGCGGCCCGGTCGCGGGCGGCGCGCAGTACGTGTCCTGGATCCACGACCGCGATTTCGTCCGCGCCGTCGAGTTCCTGGCCGACCGGGACGAGCTCGCCGGGCCGGTGAACCTCGCCGCTCCCGTTCCTCTGCCACAGCGCACGTTCATGCGCGTGCTGCGCGCCGCGTGGGGTGTGCCGGTGGGGCTGCCCGCAACGAAGTGGATGGCCGAGCTCGGCGCGTTCGCGCTGCGCTCGGACACCGAACTCCTGTTGAAAAGCCGCCGCGTCGTCCCCGGCCGACTGCTCGAGGCGGGTTTCACCTTCGACCACGCCCGGTGGTCGGAGGCCGCCGACGACCTCGTGCGGCGCGTACGTGGCGGGCCTGGCCTCACCGGGTGAGCCTTCGGCTCCCGCCGACCATCAAGGTCTCGCCGTTTCGCATTCCGCGGCCCGTAAGCGTTCCTTCCGCTGACGGGCGCACGGGCTGGTGCTGCCGTCAACGAACGGTGATGCGCACTTTCACCACACATCCGGCACGGTGCTTGCGCCGACGTACTCGCGTAGGTGCCGTGCCGTGAGCGTGTCGCCGTGGGTCGGCAGGTCCGCCGGGGTGCCGGTGAAGACCACCTGGCCGCCGTCGTGGCCCGCGCCCGGGCCGAGGTCCACCGTCCAGTCGGCGTGCGCCATCACGGCCTGGCGGCTCGATGACGATCACGGTGTTGCCGTCGTCCACCAGCCGGTCGAGGAGGGCGAGCAGCTGGTCCACATCGGCTATGTGCAGCCCGGTGGTCGGAATCGTTGATGCTCCGGCCCGGGAAGCCGGAGCATCGATGTGGCGCCGTGGCGCCGTGGCGCCGTGGCGATGTGGCGCCGTGGCGATGTGGCGATGTGGCGATGTGGCGATGTGGCGACGTGCCGGCGTGCCGGCGTGCCGGCGTGCCGACGGGCGACGGGCGACGGGCGACGGGCGACGGGCGACGGCGTAAGGGTGACGGCGAATGTGCGGCGGCCGGGGCGGAGGAGCGGAGCCCCGCCGGGGCCCCGCGGACGGTCGGGTACGGCGCCGCGGTTCGGGTACGTGCACGGTCGGGTACGTGCACGGTCTAATGCCATGCCACCGCCCGGTACGGAGGCACACCTGAAGACACCAAATCCTCAGCGTTTCCCGCAGTTTGGCCGTGCGATATCCAAGCGATCAACCTCGGGGCTTACCGGCGGAAACCCCTTTCCCCCCGCGTGGATGTCGTTCACTATAGGCACCCCTGTATCCAGCAGTTACGCCGATGACAGCAATGTCAGCGGCACGCCAGTCCGACCGGACGGTATGAACGAGGAGTCGCAAGGGTGCCTGAGTTCCACCTGACCGAACACAGCCCTGCGGCCGAGCAAGTGACATACGCCGACCTGCCCGATGCCGAGCTCACCGAGCGCGTACGCGCCGGAGCACCGACCGCCGACCCGGCGATGAAGGAACTCCGGCGGCGCCACCTGCCCACCGTGCTGTCCTACGCCCGTCTGTGCAGCAGGAACCAGACCGCCGGGAACCAGCTCGCCGCCCAGGCGTTCGCCCTCGCCTGGCCCGAAGTACGGCGGGGCTTCGACCCGTTGGGCACCTGGCGGCACCATCTGCTGATGCTCGTTCAGCAGGCGGCCGCCACACGGGCCGCGGGCAGCTTGAGGGACCGGCTCGACAGCGACTTCGCCGCATGGCTCGACGCCATCGCGAACGCCGCTGACGGAGCGCCGCAGGGCCCGGAGGGCTCGTCGGCGTGGCGGCTGCGGCTCCAGGAGCGGTCCACCATGCTCGGCGCCTACTACAGCCTGCCGCAGCCCCTCCAGGGCGTCCTCTGGTACGCCGTGGTGGAGGGCGAGTCCGACGCCGCCGTGGCCACCCTCCTCGGCATCGAGGCCCCGACCGTCTCCGACCTCAGGGTCAAGGCGCAGGCCGCCATGCGGAGCGCGTATCTGCGGACGTATCTGCAGCGCAACGACGACAGGAACTGCCAGGGGTTCCGTCGCCTCATCGAGGCCGCCGTACGGCCGGTGAGTCCGCGGCGCAGCGACGACCTGGACCGGCACACGGCGGAGTGCCCGCACTGCAACCTGGCGCTGGTGGAGCTCCTCGGGATGAAGGAGAATCCCCGGGCCGTGCTGGCTGACGGCCTGCTCGGGTGGGGCGGAGCCGCCTATGTCGCCGCCGGTGCGGCCCCCGTCCCGCCGCCGGCCGAGCCGGCGGCTTCCGCGTACGGGTCGTCGTTCACCGTCGAGCTGCCCGTGACGGCGCCTGCCCCGGAGCGCGCGAACGTCCCTGCCACGCCCGGCCGTTGGCAGTGGATGACCCGGCCCGTGCCGCTCGCCGTGACGGCCGGCGGGGTGGTCACGGCCCTTCTCATCGCCGTACTGGTGACCGGCTTCGGCGACCCCGACCCGGCCGGCGCCGGCGTCGCGCCCCAGCGCCCGCCGGCTGCCACGGTCACCGAGACCACCGCCGTGCCGGCACCGTCCGCGAGCAGGACGGCCGCCACGGCACCGTCCGCGAGCAGGACGGCCGCCACGGCACCGTCCGCGAGCAGGACGGCCGCCACGGCACCGTCGGAGGAGGGTACGGGGACCGCGGCCTCCGGCTCCCCGGCCCCGGGCGACTCCTTCTCCGAGGTGGTCAATGTGAGTTCGGGGCTGTGTCTGGACGTCGAGGACGGGGACGTGGAGAAGCGCAACGATGTCGTCACCGCCCCGTGCGACGGGGCGCCGACCCAGCAGTGGCGCCTGGATCCCCGCGGGCTGCTGCGCAATTTCGCCGATGAGGAGTTCTGCCTGGACTCGCGTGGTGACACGGACAAAGGGGTCGGCATCTGGCCGTGTTCGTCCGCGGACGGCGACAACGGGGAGAACCTGACCTTCGTCATCGACCGGACGGGCGTCATCAGGCCGGTGATCGCCCTGGACCACGCCCTCACCCCGGACGAGGACCTCCCCGTCGGCGAACTCGAGTGGCGTCCGGTGTCCGACGAACCCGACCAGCGCTGGAACGCCGGATCGGCGGCGACGGACTGACACCGCCGCGGACACGGAGGCGCGCAGAACCGGCATCCCCTCCCGCATGACCGTGCCCGTGCGGGAGGGCAGCCGGGGCGAGCGCGGCCACCCGCGCCGGCGCCCGGGGAGCGGGCGGGCGGCGCCACCGCCGGCGCCGCTACAGCTCCTGGATGCGGATGTTGCGGTACGAGATCACATCCGTGGTGCCGTGGACCTGGAGGCCGATGTACCCGGAGGCGTACCGCCGGCCGTCGGTGCCGGGATCGTCCGCTCGCGGCGGGGAGAACACCTGGCCCCCCGTGTTCTCGAACTCGTTGATCAGCACGCCGTTGCGGTGGACCGTGTAGTGCTGGCCGACCACCCGGATCTCGTAGTCGTTCCAGGTTCCCTTGGGCGTGATGCCCGCGCCGCCGAGGCCGACGCGGTCGAAGCCGTAGACCGAGCCCGTCTTGTACGGGTCACCGTCCGGGCGGTCGAGGATCTGCACCTCGTGCCCGTACGTGATGGCGACCCATTCCGGGCGGGGCTCCTCGGGGTGGTCGTGCACCCGGGGGAAGCGGACGAAGACACCGCTGTTGGCGTTGGCGTCTCCCGGTGCGTCGTCGCGGAACTGCAATCTCACGGAGAAGTCGTCATACGTCCGCGCCGGGAACCACAGCATGCCCATGCCCGGTGTGGTGGCGCTGCTGGTGATCGTGGAGTCGTCCTCGTCGAGGCCGAACGCCCCGCCGCCCACGTGCTCCCACCGCTCGAAGGACTTCCGTGTCCCGTCGAACAGATGGCGGTAGCCCTGGTGCTGGCCGGGTGCGCCGATGCCGGAACGGCCGGCGGCCTCGTTGATCGTGTCGTGCTCGCGCTCGTCGACGACGCCGTCCTCGAGCAGCGTGCCGGTCACGTTGCGGACGTGCTTGAGGAAGAGTGCGTGGGAGCTCCAGTCCTTCTCGTCCTCGATGAGTTCGTTGATGGTGCAGCGGTTGCGGGTGACGCGGTTCGGGATGCCGGTGCCGACCGTGCCGACGATCACCGTGAGCCGTTCGTCCCACTCCGGGCAGGGCGGGGCGGGGACGCCGCCGCCTTCGGCCACGGTGAACGATGCCGCCTTCGCCGCCGAGGTGTTGCCCGCCGTGTCGGTGGCGCGGTGGGCCACGGTGTGGCGGCCGACACGGTCCACGACGACCGGGGCGGTGTAGGCGAGATAGGGGCCGCCGTCCACGGAGTACTCGACTCTCCTCACACCCGATCCGGTGTCCGTCGCGGTCACGGTCACCGTGGCCGTGCCGATGTACGCGCCGTCGGAGTTCTTGGACCCCTCGACCTTCGCGGAGGTCTCCGGTGGTGTGGTGTCGCCCGTGGGGGGCGCGACGACACGGAAGCCGACGGACTTCTCCGGGGCGGTGTTGCCCGCGGTGTCGGTGGCCCGGTAGCGCAGCGTGTGGGTTCCCGCCTCGTGGACCACGACGGGCGCGGTGTACGGCGTGAAGGGGCCGTCGTCCAGGGCGAATTCGATGCCCTTCACGCCCGACCCGGTGTCGGAAGCGGTCACGGTGGCCGTGGCCGTGCCGATGTACGCGCCGTCGGGATCCTTGTCACCCGAGAGCGTGACGGAGGTCTCCGGTGGTGTGGTGTCCTCGCCGCCGCCCCCGCCGGTGACGACGAGGATGCCCTGCATCGGCTCATGGCCCGGCATCGTGCAGAAGTAGCGGTATCGGCCCGGGGTGAGGGTCACCTCGGCGGTGTGCCTGCCGCCCTGGTCGTCCCCGGGGTTGGCGAGGATGTTCAGGGTGACGTCGTGGTTGTACTCGGGGTCGGAGACATCGAAGGTCAGCGTGTGCGGCATGCCGGTGGTGTTGCCGGTGGCCGTGCTGTTCTCGAAGACGATCGTGGTCTTCCCCGCGACGGCGGTGGCGGGTGCCGAGGTGTACTTCGTGATGTCGTCGCCCGCGGTCCAGGTGAGCACCTGGTCCGCGGCCTGTGCCGGCTCCCGGCCTGCCCGCTGCCCGGAGGAGGCCGGGGCCGTAACCAGGAGCATGAGCAGGGCGGTGACCAGCGCCATCCACGTTCTGCGGTTCACCGTGCCGCCTTTCGATGGGTCGCCGGTGCCGTCGGCCGCGCCGACGGCTTGCGCACCAGGTCCCGGGGCAGCGGGGTCGCCTCGCCGCCGTGGTAGGTGACGCGCCACAGCGCCGACTTGGCGTCGGAGGTGAAGAAGCCGCGCCCGTAGTCGAGGACGTACAGGGCGCCGTCGGGGCCGAAGCGCCAGTCCATGAGGTTGCGGATGCCGTCGGCGCCCACGGGGACGATTCCGTCGAGGCTCTCGGCGTGGACGGGCAGCCCGCCCTTGTCAAGGGTCGCCGGGTCGGTCACGACCGCGTGCCGGGGCTGGTCGCCGTCGTAGAAGTCCCCGACGAACCACTTGCCGTCCCAGTACGCGGGCCACTTCTCCGGACCGGCGTCCGCGGAGTCGCGGTAGACCGGACCGTTCATCGCCGCCTGGCCGCCGCCCTTCAGCCAGGGCAGCAGCAGCTTCTGCTCGTCGAGCCGGTAACTGGGCACGCCGGCGGAGTTCCGCGGGAAGTCGGGGGCGCCGCCCTGCGGGGAGTACCAGATGGTGTTGGACTCGGCGGGCGGAAGGTTCACCAGGCCGTCGTTGTGGGGCGACTCGTTCCTGAGGTGGTCGCAGTCGTACCAGCCCAGCGGCCTGCCCGGATCGGGGAGATTGCGGTCGCGGTAGGGCTGCTTGTTGCCCATGCAGTACGGCCAGCCGCGGTTCCCGGCGTGCGTGATCGCGGCGAAGGTGTCGTACTTCGCGGGGCCCCACTCCGTACTGGGCGTGCCCGCGTCGGGGCCGACCCACCCGGCGTAGAGCGTGTCGGTCTTCGGGTCGACGGAGATACGGGCGGGATTGCGGACGCCCATCACATAGATCTCGCCGCGGGTTCTGCCCCCGCCCTCGTCCTGCTCCTCGCCGGTGAAGAGGTTCCCCTCCGGGAGGGTGTAGGTGCCGTCGTCCTCGGGGTGGATCCGCAGGATCTTGCCGTTGAGGTTGTTCGTGTTGCCCGCGGTGCGCCGGGCATCGGCGAAGGCGACGCCCTTGAACGTCGGCCCGGGGTTGTTGCCGGAGTAACCGCCGCTGAAACCCGAGGAGTTGTTGTCCCCGGTGGCGATGTAGAGGTTCTCGTGGGAGTCCCAGGCCATACCGCCGCCCGCATGGCAGCAGCTGTGGATCTGGACCGGCCAGCTGAGGAGCACCTTCTCGGAGGCCGGATCGAGCGTGCCGGTCTCCGGGGCCAGGGTGAAGCGGGAGATCCGGCGCTCGGCCATGCGCCGGTCGCGGTCGATCCGGGCGTGCGGCGTGTAGTGGAGATAGATCCAGCCGTTGGTGAGGAAGTCCGGGTCGAGCTCGATGCCGAGGAGGCCCTCCTCGTTCTTGGTGAGCTCGTCGCCGCCGCCCTTGTTGCCGAAGACCGCCACGGTGCCGGCAAGGGTCACCTTCCTGGTCCTGGGATCCCATAGGTGGACGGTGCCCTGGCCCTTGCCGATACCGGGGTCGTTCCAGTCAGTCGTCACCGGGGTGTTCGCGTCGCCACCGCCGCGGCCGATGTAGAAGACCCGGCCGTCCTGGGCGGTGACCAGGCCGTGCGGCTCGCCGATCTGGTCGGACCGGCCGGGCTGGTTGGGCCGGGTGGCGCGCTCGGCCTTGTAGTGGGCGGTGATGGTGGCCTGGCAGTCGGCGCGGGCCAGGCGGGTCGTCCACAGCAGCGCGCCGTGCAGATGGGAGCGGAAGTCCGCCTCCCGGAAGCTGTCCGGGGTGCCGCCCATGCCGGTGTAGAAGGACCGGCCGCCGTCGTAGTCGCGGCACCAGGAGACGGGATGGTCCCAGCCGTTGGCGCCCGCGCCGGGCCGATAGCTGCTCTCCCGGACACGGGCGACGGTGTGGACCTTGCCGGAGGGGTTGGGGGCCCAGTTGAACCATCGGTCGGGGCGCTTCCACTGGAGTGGCAGGCCCTCGGTGGCGGGATGGGCGCGGTCGCCGACCTCGACGACGGCACGCTGGACGGCGGACGGGCCGCCGGGGGCGGGACGGGCGCCGACGAGACCGGTGAACCAGTCCGAGTACGGTTCCGTACGAGCCGCGTCATGGATGCCGAGGAAGCCGCCGCCGGCCTCCATGTAGCTTTCCAGGGCGCTCTCCTGCTCCGGGTCCAGCACATCGCCGCCGCCGGTCAGAAAGACGACCGCGTTGTAGGTGCCGAGCTCGTCCGGGGTGAAGATACGGGCGTCGTCCGTCGCGTCGACGCCGAAGCGCTGTGCCTCCGGGCCCTGGCCGCCGATCCGTTCGATGGCCTCGATACCGGCGTCCACCGACGGGGGCTCCTCACCGGCCGAGGCGTGGAAGACCAGGACCCGTACGTTCTGTCCTCCCGGTGGTGACGGAAGGGCCGCCGGCCCCGGTTCGGGCCGGGCCGAGGCCGGCGTACCGACCAGCACGGCCGCGATGACGGCACCGGCGAGGAGGGCGGCCACCCGGCCGCGACGGCGCCGCGAGCGCGGTCCGGCCCGGCGTATCCCTGACGCGCGTCTCGTCGGCGGTCTTCGGTGCGCTCCGTCCCGCATGGTCACCCAGCCCTCTCCGGTCACAGCGACAGCCGATGAAGCTAGACCTCTTTTCGTGGCCCGCCAAGAGCTATGACCGCCATTCAACAAGCTTTGTCCTGGGCGTGGATGAACGAAGATCAGGTCGCTACCGTGAGTTCGTCGTCGGGCGTCCGCGCCTCACCGGCCCCCACGAAGAACAGGGTGATGACAGCACCGTCGACGAGATCCCCCACCGTTTGCGTCCGAGGGAGAGCGATGACCGAGGCAGCCGGCCCGATGCCCCGACGCAGCTTCAGCCGACGGCTTCTCGCCGGCGGCGCGGCCGCCGCGACCCTCACCCCCATGGCCATCGCCGCCCCCGTCTCAGCGGCGAAGCGGGGCCACCGCCGGGCGACGGGCGCGGGGGAGGTCCGCCATCTCAAGCTGTACGCCGAAAAGTTGCCCGACGGGCGGCTGGGCTACGGGCCGGAGAAGGGCAGGGCGTCCGTACCCGGCCCGCTGATCGAGCTGACCGAGGGCGACACCCTGCACATCGAGTTCGAGAACACCCTGGATGTCACGGCCGGTCTCCATGTGCACGGGGTGGACTACGACATCGCGAGCGACGGCACCGGGCTCAACAGAAGCGCCGTGGAGCCGGGCGGGACACGGACGTACACCTGGCGCACCCACGCCCCGGGCAGACGCGAGGACGGCACCTGGCGGCCGGGGAGCGCGGGCTACTGGCACTACCACGACCACGCGGTCGGTACGGACCACGGCACGGGCGGCATCCGCAAGGGCCTGTACGGGCCCGTGGTGGTGCGCAGGAAGGGTGACATCCTGCCCGACAAGCAGTTCACCATCGTCTTCAACGACATGACGATCAACAACACGACCGCGCCCCACACTCCCGACTTCCGGGCGACGGTGGGCGACCGGGTCGAGATCATCATGATCACGCACGGCGAGTACTACCACACGTTCCATGTGCACGGTCACCGCTGGGCGGACAACCGCACGGGCATCCTTCAAGGCCCGGACGACCCGAGCCGCGTCATCGACACCAAGATCACTGGACCGGCCGACTCCTTCGGGTTCCAGGTGATCGCGGGGGAGCAGGTCGGCGCCGGCGCCTGGATGTACCACTGCCATGTCCAGAGCCACTCCGACATGGGGATGGCCGGACTCCTCCTGGTCGCCAAGCCCGACGGCACCATCCCCGGCTACGAGCCCCACCACCCGGCCGGCCGGGGGCACGGGTAGGTCCGCGGCGGCGAGGCCCGGCCCCTGTCAGCGGGAGGCGACGGCGGCCCGCCCGTCCCGGTGTCACGGCGGCCGGCTCAGCTCGCCTTGATCATGTCCGCGCACTTCTCGCCGATCATCATGGTCGTGATGCAGGGGTTGACCGCCGGGAGGAACGGCATGACCGCCGCGTCGGCGACCCGCAGTCCGCTCACCCCCCTGACGCGCAGCTGAGGGTCCACCGGAGCCGCCGGATCGTCGTCCGGCCCCATCTTCACCGTGCCCGCCGGGTGGTAGACGGTGTTGTGGGTCTTGCGGATGTAGTCGAACAGCTCGTCGTCGGTCCGGGTGTCCGGGCCGGGGGCGAGTTCCGCCCCGGCCCAGCCGGCCATCGGGGCCTGCCCGGCGATCTCACGGGCGAGCCGGAGCCCGTACGTCATGACCCGTACGTCGTGCTCATGGGTGAAGTACTGCGGGTCCACCTTCGGCTTGTCGCGGAAGTCACGGGTACGGAGCCGGACGGTCCCGGTGGAGCGGGCGCGCGTGACGTTCGGGGTGAGGCAGAAGGCGTTCTCGGACGTCGGATAGCCGTGCCGGTAGGTGTTCATGTCGAACGGCACGGAACCGTAGTGGAACATCAGATCGGGCCGGTCCAGGCCTGGTTGCGTATCGGCGAAGATCCCGATCTCCCACCACTGGGTGGAGGACGTGACCATGGGCTGCTTCGCGTCCCACATGATGATGCCCTCCGGATGGTCGATCAGATGGGACCCGACGCCGGGGGAGTCGACCCGGACCTCCACCCCTGTCTCGCGGAGGTGCTCGGCCGGTCCGATACCGGAGAGCATCAGCAGCTTGGGCGAGTCGATCGCCCCACAGGAGACGATCACCTCCCTTCGGGCGGCGACGCTCCGTGAATGGAACAGGTCGCGCTCGAGATACTCGGCGCCCGTGCAGCGCCCCGCCCCGTCGATGAGCACCCGTTTGGCCTTCACCCCGGTCCGGACCTCCAGGTTCGGGCGCTTGCCGAGAATGGGGTGGAGGTAGGAGACCGAGGCCGAGGAACGTACGCCGTCCTCACGGGCGTTGATCTGGAACCAGTGCGCGCCGCGTACCACCGTCGTACCGGTGTTGAACGGGGTGGCGGGGATGCCCGCGGCAGCGCAGGCCTCCAGCAGCGCCCGCCCGCAGGGGTCGTGGGGCGGGATCGTGCGGATGCGCACCGGACCGGACCGGCCGTGGTGATCGCCGGGGGCGTCGTTGTTCTCCAGCCGCTGGTAGAGCGGGAAGCAGTCGGCCGCGCTCCAGCCGGTGCACCCCATGGCCTCCCACTCGTCGAGGTCCTCGGCGGGCGCCCAGAAGGCGATGGCGGAGTTGTGCGAGGAACATCCGCCGAGCACCCGGGCGCGGGCGTGCCGCATGAAGCTGTTGCCGTTCGCCTGGGGCTCGACCGGATAGTCCCAGTCGTAGCCCGACTCCAGCAGGCCCATCCACTGGTCGAGGCGGAGGATGTTCTCGTCCCCGACGTCGGACGGGCCTGCCTCCAGAAGGCAGACGCTGACGTCCGGATCCTCCGTCAGGCGGGCGGCCACGACGGCTCCGGCGGTACCGCCGCCGACCACCACGTAGTCGAACGTGTCCACAGGGGCTTCTTCGGGCATTGCGCTCTCCTGCTCGGTGCTCGGTGCTCGGTGCTCGGTGCTCGTACGGGACGGCGGGACGGCGGGACGGCGGGACTTCGGGAGGAGTGGTGTCCGGGCCGCTCCCGGGTCAGGGTGCCTCCTGGATGCCCATCACTTCGGCCTGGTGTTCGGTGAGGATGCCGGTACGGTGCCGCTGGACGAACCAGTAGTAGAGGAAGCCGCCGCCGGCCACGATGCCGATGAAGAGGAAGGCCCCCCACTGGAGGTACCAGTGGCGCGGCGGTTGCGCGTTGTAGACCTCCGGGCGGGGCCAGGCCAGGTTGATGGCCATCGCCGTGCCCCACAGCACGGCGAGGACATTGACCGGCAGCCCGAACCTGCCGAGCGAGAAGGCGCCCTCCCGCGGCTGCCAGGTGCCGCGCAGTCGCTGCACCAGCATCGGCACGGTGACCAGCAGATACGCCATATAGATCATGATGATCGCGATGCTGGTGATCACCGAGAAGATCTGCGGCTGGTTGATGTTGATCACCAGGATGACGACGCCCACCAGGCCGATGACGATGGCGGGCACCACGGGGGTCTTGAAGCGGGGGCTCACCCGGGCGAGCAGCGACCCGGCCGGGAGGTTGTTGTCCCGGGCCATGGCGAACATCAGCCGGATCCCGGCGGCTTGTACGGCCAGCACGCACACCGTGATGGCGACGACCACACACCAGAGCACGATCTCGCCGATGGTGGAGCCGAGTGTCTCCAGGACGACGTACTGCAGGCCGCCCGTGGACAACTGCTCCCGCGCCGTACCCGACGTCAGATCCGGCACGGCCAACAGGGCGAAGAGCAGGATGAACGCGCCGAGGAGGAAGGAGGCGACCAGGGCCCGCAGGATGGCGCGGGGTGCGTTGCGCGCCGGATTGAGGGACTCCTCGCCGAGAGACGAGGCCGTGTCGAAGCCGTACATCACATAGGCGGAGGCGAGCGACGCGGTCAGGAAGGCCCCGAAGTAGCCGAGGTTCTCGCCGCCGCCCAACCCGTACGTCTCGGTGAGCGCGGTGCCGGGGCCACGGGTGATGTGGGCGGCGAGCAGAATGATGAGGGCGACGGCCGCGATCAGCTCGATGAAGACACCGGCGGAGTTGATCCGGGCCATCAGCTTGACCCCGAAGGCGTTGACCACGGTGGAGAAGAGGATGAGCGCGGTGCCCAGGAGCACGGCGTTGGCCGCGGCGTCGGTCTCCCCGCTCCCGTCGCCGATGAACTGGAAGGCGGGGTCGATCTGCGGCAGCGTCACCTGGTAGGCCAGCGCCACGGCCGAGAGGGTGACCATGGTGGCCGTCATCATCATCCAGCCGCCGAGCCAGCCGATGTGCGGCCCGCCCAGGGTCTTGGACCAGTTGTAGACCGATCCGGCGACCGGATAGCGGGCGGCCAGCTCGCAGAAGCAGAGGGCCACCATCAGCTGCCCCACGAAGACCATCGGCCAGGACCACCAGTAGGCCGGGCCGCCGTTGGCCACACCGAAGTAGAACAGCTGGAAAGTGCCGGTCAGGATCGAGATGTAGCTGATCCCGGCGGCGAAGGTGTGGAAGTTGCCGAGCGTGCGTTTGAGTTCGGGACGATAACCGAGTTCGGCCAGTGAGGAGTCGTCGTCGCGTTGGCCGCCGCCGGCGGGCCCGCCCGGGCCCGCGGGCTCGGTGGCCGTCACGCGAACCACCTCTGGGGCCGCGGTGCGGTATGACGCCAGATGTGTTTCGGCTCCTGGTACTCGGCCAGGCCGGCCGGCCCCAGCTCCCGGCCGATACCGGACTGCTTCATCCCGCCCCACTCCGCCTGGGGGACATAGGGGTGGAAGTCATTGATCCAGACGGTCCCGGCGCGCAGCCGGGAGGCCACCCGGTGCGCCACTTCGGCGTTCTGGGTCCACAGCCCGCCCGCGAGGCCGTAGACGGTGTCGTTGGCGAGCGCCACCGCCTCGTCCTCGTCGCGGAACTGCTCCACGGTCATCACGGGGCCGAACGACTCGTCGCGCACCACGGACATGCCCGGCGTGCAGTCGTCGAGCACGGTCGGCAGATAGTAGAAGCCGTCCTGGAGCGCCGGATCGTCCGGGCGGCGGCCACCGCAGCGCAGCACGGCGCCCTCGGCCAGGCCTGCCGCCACATACGCCTCGATCTTCCCCCGGTGCTCCTCGGAGATCAGCGGTCCCGTCCGGGCGTTCTCGTCGAACGGGCCGCCGAGCCGGATCTCGCGGGCCCGGGCGACGACCTCGCCGACGAACGCGTCGTGCAGTTCCTGCTGGACCAGGAGCCGGGCACCCGCCGAGCAGACCTGGCCGGAGTGGAGGAAGACCGCCGTGAGGGCGTAGTCGACGGCGGTGTCGAAGTCGGCGTCGGCGAAGACGATGCAGGGGTTCTTGCCGCCCAGCTCGAGAGCGACCTTCTTCACCGTCGGCGCGGCCGCGGCCATGATGCGCCGCCCGGTGGCGAGCCCGCCGGTGAACGACACCATATCCACCCGCTCGTCGCTGGTCAGCGGTGCGCCGACGATGGCTCCGGCTCCCAGCACCAGATTGGCGGCACCGGCGGGCAGCCCGGCCTCGTCGAGCAGCCGCATGAGCCCGATCGCGGTGTGCGGGGTGAGCTCGCTGGGCTTGAGGACGAAGGTGTTGCCCGCGCCGAGGGCGGGCGCGACCTTCCAGGCGGTCTGGAGCAGCGGATAGTTCCATGGAGTGATCAGCGAGCAGACGCCCACCGGCTCATGGACGACCCGGCTGTCGACGGCGGGGTCTCCGGTGTCGACGACCCGGTCGGTGTCACCGGTGGAGACCAGGTTGCCGAAGTAGCGGAAGCAGTTGGCGATGTCCTCCATGTCGATCTCGCTCTCGACGAGCCGCTTCCCGGTGTCCAGCGACTCGGCTCGGGCGAAGGCGTCCTTGTCCCGTTCCAGGAGATCGGCGACGCGGAGCAGGAGGCGGCCGCGTTCGGCGGCGGGTGTGCCGGGCCACGGGCCGCGGTCGAAGGCGTCACGCGCCGCTGCGACGGCCGCCGCGGCGTCCTTCGGCCCCGCCTCGTCCACGGTGGCGACCAGCGTCCCGTCGGCCGGACAGCGGATCTCGCGCACCTGCTCGTCGACGGCTGCGGTCCACCGGCCCTCGATGAAGAGCTCGGGCATGAGGTTCCTCCGGCTCTGCCCGGTTTCCCCGGCCGACGGGGCTCGGCCGGATGCCGTGGCGAGAAGTACGCAGCAGATTCTATGTGGTGCTCGTCACATACGCGCGATGGTGTTGATCGGATGTTGAACTTCCGTTGATCGGTGGCGGCGAGAGTGACCGCCATGTTGATCGACGTCATCGGCCCGGCAGGGCGGGAGCCAAGCTGGCGTGAGCGCGCTCTCTGCGCCCAGACCGGGCCCGATTTCTTCTTCCCCGAGGCAGGCGGCTCCACGCGGGAGGCCAAGCAGGTCTGTCTGGCGTGCGAGGAGCGCGTCCCGTGCCTGGAGTACGCCCTCGCGAACGACGAGCGTTTCGGCGTCTGGGGCGGCCTCTCCGAGAACGAGCGGCGAAGGCTCCGCCGCGGCTGACGCCGAAACGATTTGGTGGGACGGCCCGGAGCGCGTAAGGTCGTGTTCACCGACGCGGGGTGGAGCAGCTCGGTAGCTCGCTGGGCTCATAACCCAGAGGTCGCAGGTTCAAATCCTGTCCCCGCTACTCCGACAGCAGGCCCGGTGCTCAGGCACCGGGCCTGCTGCTTTTCCGGCACCCGGAGGGCGCCGGAACCTGGCCCGGAACGGATGCCCGAGCCGCCGGGCTTCGTGCCGGGCCCCGGCCGGGCGGCCCCGGCGTACGGTCCGCGCCGCGCGGCGCTCACCGCGTGCTCGTCCCCTGGCCGCCGTCGTCACCGGGCCGGGCCGGGTCGTACGGATCGGCTCGCCGTCCCCCGCCGGGGTCTTCGGGGGTCTCCGTTGCCGGGAACGACGGAGGTCCCGCCCGACGGCTTCCCGGGCGGGACCTCTCTCGGCGGCGTCGCCGGTGCGGCGCCGTGCGGTCTCCCGTCAGGCGGAGGCGGCCCGGGCGGCGCGGCGGGCGAGCAGGGCCTCACGGCGCTCGTCGAACTTGGTCGCCTGGTCGTTGAGGCCGCCCATGAACAGGCCCAGCTCCTCCTGGGCCTTCAGCCCCTCGGGGCCCAGCCCGGAGATTTCCAGGACCTTCAGGAAGCGGAGGACGGGCTGCAGTACGTCGTCGTGGTGGATCCGCAGGTTGTAGATCCCGCCGATGGCCATCTGGGCGGCCGCGCGCTCGAAGCCGGGCATGCCGTGACCGGGCATACGGAAATTGACGACGACATCACGAACGGCGCACATGGTCAGGTCGGGGGCGAGCTCGAAGGCCTTCCCGAGGAGATTGCGGTAGAAGATCATGTGGAGGTTCTCGTCGGTGGCGATGCGCGCCAGCATGCGGTCGCACACCGGGTCGCCGGAGTGGTGTCCGGTGTTGCGGTGCGAGATGCGCGTCGCGAGCTCCTGGAACGCCACGTACGCGACCGAGTGCAGCATGCTGTGCCGGTTGTCGGACTCGAAGCCCTCCGACATGTGCGACATACGGAAGCGCTCCAGCTCCACCGGGTCGACGGCCCGTGAGGTCAGCAGGTAGTCGCGCATGACGATGCCATGGCGCCCCTCCTCGGCCGTCCAGCGGTGCACCCAGGTGCCCCAGGCGCCGTCGCGGCCGAAGAGCGTGGCGATCTCGTGGTGGTAGCTGGGGAGGTTGTCCTCGGTGAGGAGATTCACCACCAGCGCTATCCGGCCGATGTCGCTGACCTTGGACTGCTCGGGAGCCCAGGCCTCGCCCTCCATCACGCCGTCGAAGTTCCTGCCGTCGCTCCACGGCACGTACTCGTGGGGCATCCACTCCTTGGCGACCTTCAGATGCCGGTTGAGTTCGGCTTCGACGACCTCTTCCAGCGCATAGAGCAGCCGGGCGTCACTCCATTCCTCGGAACCGACGAGAGGGGCAGGGGCGATGGACAAAGCGGCTCCTGGTCTTACGGGGACGATGGAACACCTACGTATCCGTAGGTTACGAGCCCGTAGGTTAAACCCCGGTAAGTCCATGGCCAAGGGTCGGGGAAGGGCATCCCGATTCCTCCCGCTATGCGTAGAGGCCCCGGAGCCGTACCGAGAGGCATGTGACGCATCCCTCCAGCTTCTCGAACTCTCCGATGTCGACCGGGCACGGTTCGTAACCGAGACCGGCGAACAGCTCGGCGCTCTTCGGCGCGCTCGCCGCCATCAGCAGCCTCCCGTCGCCGAGCAGCACCACATGCGCGCCCGACGCCTCCGGCACCGGCAGGAAGTGGGGAAACACCGACGGTTCGTCGACGAGGGGCGGGTATCCGACGACCGTGCCGTCCGGCAGTGCCGTCACCGCGGACTTCAGATGGAGCACCTGGCTCACCGGGACCGCGATCACCCGCGCGCCCAGCGGTTCGAAGGCCGCCCGCAGTTGCTGCACCCCGGCGGCGTTCGTGCGCCCGCCCCGGCCCACATAGATCGTGTCCCCGATCTTGAGGACGTCCCCGCCGTCGAGTGTGCCCGGCTCCCACACCCAGTTGATCGAGCAGCCCAGCCGGGCCACGGCCTCCTCCACCGCCACGGTCTCCGGCTTGCGGGAGTCGGCGCCGGGGCGTGCGATCAGCGCGACATTCCGGTGGACGACCACCGTGTCCTCGATGAAGACGCTGTCCGGGCAGTCCGCGGCGGGCTCGACCTCGAAGGGCTCCCAGCCGTGCGCCAGCAGTGCCTGCACGTAGCCCTCCCACTGGCTCAGCGCGAGGGCGGCATCGACCGGCGACCGGTCGATATGGGTGACGAGTCCTTCCGCCAGGCGGGGGCTGGGGCGGCGGATCAGCGCCTTCTTGCTGGGCACGGTGGGGCTCCCTCGAGATCTGCGGACGGCGTCCTACGACCCCCATCCTGGACGCGGCCGGGCAGTTCCTCCAGGGCCCCCACCACCCGGCGCTGTTCACACCTCCCCGGGATCCAGCGGTGACAGCTCCCCGTCCAGCCGTACCCAGCGGGTGATCCCGATGCCGCGCAGGAACGGCACGTCGTGGCTCGCCACGATCAGGGCCCCCTCGTACGACTCCAGGGCGACGGTCAGCCGCCGGACCGACGCCATGTCCAGGCTGTTGGTCGGCTCGTCGAGCATCAGCAGCTGCGGCGCGGGCTCGGCGAGCAGCAGCGCGGCCAGCGACGCCCGGAACCGCTCCCCGCCCGACAGGGTGGCCACGGGCCGGTCGGCCCGTGCACCCCGGAACAGGAAGCGGGCGAGCCGCGCCCTGATCCGGTTGTCGGTCGCGGCCGGCGCGAAGCGCGCGACGTTCTCCGCGACGGTCAGCCGGTCGTCGAGGACATCCAGCCGCTGCGGCAGACAGCGCAGCGGTACGTGCGCCAGCGCTTCACCGGCCACGGGTTCCAGCTCGCCGGTGATCGTCCGCAGCAGCGTCGACTTGCCCGCGCCGTTGGGCCCGAGCAGGGCGATCCGCTCCGGGCCGCGCACCTCGAAGCCGGCGACCCGGGCGCCGTACGGCAGCTCCAGCTCCCGCAGCGTGAGGACGCTCCGGCCCGCCGGGACGGCCGTGTGCGGCAGGTCGACACGGATCTCGTCGTCGTCCCGCACCGCCTCCACGGCCTCGTCGAGCCGCTCCTTGGCCTCCTCCAGCTTCTCGGTGTGCATGATGCGGTGCTTGCCCGCGGAGACCTGGGCCTCCCGCTTCCGCGCGTTCATCACGACTCTCGGCTCGCGCTTGGTGTCGTACATCTTCTGGCCGTAGCGCACCCGCCGGGCCAACTTCACCCGGGCTTCGGCCAGTTCCCGCTTCTGCCGCCTCACATCCGCCTCGGCGGCGCGTACCGTCCGCGCGGCGGCGTCCTGCTCCACGGCGAGTGCCTCCTCGTACGCGGAGAGGCTCCCGCCGTACCAGCGGACCTCGCCGTCCCGCAGATCGGCGATCCGGTCCACCAGCTCCAGCAGTTCACGGTCATGGCTGACGACGACCATCACCCCGGACCAGGACGCGACCGCGTCGTACAGCCGCCGTCTCGCCTCCAGGTCCAGATTGTTGGTCGGCTCGTCGAGCAGCAGGACGTCCGGCCGGCGCAGCAGCAGTGCCGCCAGCCGGAGCAGTACGGACTCGCCGCCCGAGACCTCCCCGATGGTGCGGTCCAGGCCGATGTGGGCCAGACCGAGCTGGTCGAGGGCCGCACGGGCGCGCTCCTCGACGTCCCAGTCGTCGCCGACGGCGGTGAAGTGTTCCTCGCTCGCGTCGCCGCGCTCGATGGCGTGCAGCGCGGCGCGGGTGTGGGCGATGCCGAGGGCCTCGTCGACCCGCAGGGCGGTGTCGAGGACGAGGTTCTGCGGCAGATAGCCGGTCTCGCCGGTGACCCGGACGCTTCCCGCGGCCGGAGTCAGCTCCCCGGCGAGGAGCCGCAGCAGCGTCGACTTGCCCGCGCCGTTGAGGCCGATGAGTCCGGTCCGCCCGGGCCCGACGGCCAGGTCGAACCCGTCCAGCACGACGGTCCCGTCGGGCCAGGCGAAGGAGAGTCCGGAGCAGCGGACGGATGATGCGTCGGAATGAGCCATACAGGCCTCCCGGTAGCTCGAAGTGATCTGGCATCACGGGAGACACCGGGAACGTGGCGACGACGGAAGGCCCCACCGAGGGGCGGAGGACGGCTCATGGCCGAGGTCGCACACGGCTCACGCGCGCAACGCTGCGGAGCACGGTGTCCCAGAACCTCAGACGAGCAACGTCCTTCTCCGTTCGGCGACGACAAGGGCCGGGAACGACCGTACGCACACGGCCGTCCACCGGCAACGCCTTTTCACACGGGCCGTCAGGCCTCGCGCAGCAACGCGGCCAGATCCGCGTCCACATCCAGCTCCAGATGCTCATTCCCCGCGGGCACCAGCACATACGACCGCTGCAGGAAGCGGCGCAGATCGGCGGACTCCATCCGCACCATCGCCGTCCCGACGGCCGCGTGGAACTCCATCACCGTCGCGCCGGCCCCGAAGGGCCGTACGTGCACGTCCCCGTCGCCCGTCGGCGCCTCCAGCCCCGCGGCCAGCAGATCCCGCGCGAAGACCCACGCCACGTCCGAACCCACCAGCGAGGCACGCGGAGGGAAGCAGACCCGGACGGCGAGCGGATCGTCGCGCCGGTAGCGCAGGACCGCCGGAATGTCCTGCACCTGGGCCTCGGCGGTGATCAGGCCGGCCTGGACGGCTTGGTGAATGACAGGGGACAACGCCTGACTCCTCGCGCTCGTGCGTTCCGTGTCGCTGCACCTGGTGAGACGACGGAGCGGACGGTTCCGTGCATTCGCGGGGTGAGTGACGTCGGTCACGGACCGGAAGCCGTCCCGCGCGGGTGCGGAGAAGCGGCCGCGCCACCGTGCCCCGCGCCCGTGACCGGGGCACTCGGGGCGCCATCGCTCAGGTCCGCCTGAGTACGGGCACTCATGTGGGGGGCGCGCGGCCGGGACCACGATGGGCCCATGAACAAGATCACGTACCGGGAACACTCCCTCCTCGAAGGCGCGGTCCTGGCCGTGTCGGCCGTCGCCGCGCTGGTCTGGCTGGTCTCCATGGTCGTGACCATCGTGGTGTGGGCCTCGGCGACCTGATAGGACAGCCCCATGGCAAGGACTGGTGGGCAGTGGCCGGGCTCCGAGGCGGCGGCGGTCGCCGAGCAGCAGCGGCTGCGCGGACTCGTCGACCTGGAGAGCGCGGGCCCGGTGCCGGGATCGTCCGGCAGAGTCGCCGGCGTGGACGTGGCGTACGACGAGGACACCGACCGGGTCGCGGCAGCCGCGGTCGTCCTGGACCTGGAGACCCTCGAGGTCGTGGAAGAGGCCACCGCCACCGGCCAGGCCTCCTTCCCGTACGTCCCCGGGCTGCTGGCCTTCCGTGAACTCCCCCCTGTCCTCCAGGCGTTGGAGAAGCTGGCCACCCCGCCCGACCTGGTGGTGTGCGACGGCTACGGCATCGCGCACCCGCGCCGGCTCGGACTCGCCAGCCACCTCGGCGTCCTCACCGGCATCCCGTCCTTCGGCGTGGCGAAGACACCCTTCTCCTTCTCCTACGAGCCGCCGGACGCGGCGCGCGGGGCATGGACGCCGCTGGTGGACGGCGGTGAGGTCGTCGGGCGGGCGTTGCGCACCCGGGACGGGGTGAAGCCGGTGTTCGTCTCCGTCGGCCATGCGATCGGTCTGGAGCACGCCTGCGCCCACACCCTGCGGCTGACCCCGCGCCACCGGCTGCCGGAGACCACGCGCCGCGCCGACGCGCTGTGCCGCCGCTCCCTGGCCGCCGCGCTCGCCGGCTGAGCCCGGCGTACGGTGGGACGCATGGACCCCCTGCCCGCGCCGGTCGCCGAGACGCCGGTGATGTTCGGCGCGCCGGGACCCGCCGGGGAGTTGCTGCCGTGGGAGTGGGCGTACGGCCGGCTGGTCGCCTCCCGCACGTACTGGATCGCCACGACCCGCCCCGACGGCAGTCCCCACACCCGGCCCGTCTGGGCGGTCTGGCTGGAGGGCGGTCTCTGGTTCAGCACCGGCTCGGTCGCCCGGCGCAACCTCCCCGCCAACCCCGAGATCACCGTTCATCCGGACGACGGCGACCGTCCGGTGATCGTGGAAGGAACCGGCGAACGGGTCGTGGAAGCGGGGCCCCTGGACCGGTTCGTGGCCGCGTACAACGCCAAGTACGCCTGGGACCTGACAGCGGCGGACGGGGGCGTCGACGTCGGCTCCGGGGTCGTGGGCCCGGTCTTCCGGGTGCGGCCGCGGCGGGTCTTCGGCTGGGACACCGGGATGCGGGCCCCCACCCGGTGGCGGTTCCCCGGCGCGTAGGCTCGGGATCATGTTTCTACTCGAGCTGTCCTACACCGCACCCGTCGACGAGGTCGACGCACTCCGCGCATCCCATCTGGAGTGGGTGAACGAGCAGTACGAGGCCGGGGTGTTCATGGTCTCCGGGCCCAAGAAGCCACGGGACGGCGGTGTGATCCTCGCTGTCGGGGACGACCGCGACCGGATCGAGGCGATCGTCGCCAGCGACCCCTTCGTCCAGGAGGAGGTCTGCGGGTACCGCATCACGGAGTTCACCGTGACCAGGACGGCTCAGGGGCTCGAGGAGCTCCGCCAGCAGCCGGTGAGCTGACACGGGGCGCCCGCCGATGGGTGGGGGGCGCGGCGGGTACGTGGCGCCCCCGGGCGCGGGGGACGGGCGCCCGAGGGGCGTGGGCACAGCCGCGAGCTGGACGCTCCGCGCGTCGGACGGGGCCGTACGGGGGGTGGCCGGGCCGGGGCTGGACGCTCCGCGGGTCGGACGGGGCCGTACCGGGGGGTGGCCGGGCCGGGGCTGGACGCGGCGGCCGCCGGAGCGGGCCGTCGGCGGAGGTTGCCGGACCGGGACGTACCTGGCGGGCGACTGGTCGTCATCTGGAGGGCGGCCGGCCGTCGGGCCGGGGCTGCGCCCGGGGGACAGGCGAGCCGCCCTCTCAGCCCGCTTCGCCCAGCACCCGGAACGTCATCCCCGCGGCCCTCAGCCGGGTGATGAGCGCCTCGCCCATGGCCACCGCGGTCGTCACCTGGCCCCGCGCCTCCGGAAGCTCGTCGAAGGCCAGACACAGCGCCGATTCCGCCAGTATCTTCGACGTCTCGTCATAGCCCGGGTCGCCTCCCGCCACCTCGGTGACCACGCGCCGGCCGCCCCCTTCACCGACGAAGCGGACCGTGAACCAGCTGCGCGCCCGCCGCTCCGGGCCCGGCCCCTCGCCCGGCTTGCGCCGCGCCGACAGCCACCGCCGGGCCCAGGGGATTTGGGCCAGCGCGGCGAGCGCACCGACACCCACGACCCCGCCCACGGCCATGGGCAGCCACTTCACCGCCGCGTAGTGCCGATAGCGGAAGTCCGGACCGTACCGCGCCAGAGCGGCCGCCGACCGGGCCACGATCTGCGGGTCGATGGTCGGTAGCGGCAGCGCCCAGGCCCGCACCGCCCGGCTGCGGCGCGGCGCGGGCAGCGGCGCACGCACCCGGCGCCCCGCCTCCGGGGCCGCGCCCGCTCCCGCCGCAGTACGCACTCCCGCCGCGGCACGCGCCCCCGGGCGGGACTCGCTGCGTCCGCGCGCCCGGGCCGCGCGCACCATGGCCACAGGCCGGGACAGCACGGTGAGCGCGGAGGCGAACGTCCCGCCGGAGAAGGTCGCGTTCGACCGTACGAATCCGTCGATCCGCAGCGGTAAGCCGTCCGGCAGCTGCCCGACGGTGAAGTAGACCCCCAAGTCGTGCGGAACCGAGTCGAAGCCGCACGCGTGGACCAGCCGGGCCCCGCTCTCCCGCGCCCGCCCGTCGTACCGCAGATACATCCGGTCGACGAACTCCGGCTCCCCGGTCAGGTCCGCGTAGTCGGTGCCCGCCTCGGCGCAGGCGGCGACCAGGGGCTCGCCGTAGGTGGTGTACGGACCCACTGTCGTGGCCACCACCCGGGTCCCGGCCGCGACCCTCCGCAGCGCCTCCGGGTCCGTCGCGTCCGCCTGGAGCAGCGGCAGCGTCGCGCAGGATGGGTTCAGCTCGACCAGCCGGTCCCGCAGCCGTTCCAGCTTCGCCGTGCTGCGGCCCGCCAGCGCCCACCGGCAGTCGGCGGGGGCGTGCCGGGCGAGGTACTCGGCGGTGAGTCCGCCGGTGAAGCCCGTCGCGCCGAACAGCACGATGTCGTAGGTTCGCTTCCCCACAGATCAGCCTTCCGTCGCCCTCATCCACAGCCGGCACGCCCGTCACCCGAACGCCACACACCCCGTCGGATCACTCACGCGGTCCCGCGGGCCCCTGAACCGCCCCGGACCGGCCACGCCCCGCCCCGTTCCCTCAAGTTACGCAACGGTAGGTAGTCCCGCATCCGAGGTCAACACGCCCTGCGGGCCACGCCCGGCCGGGTCTTGACGCGGCGTTGCGGCTCGGGCACTGTCAGGCTCAGGACATGGGACGTCCAACGTCCAAGTCATCCGCACTTCTTGATGCTTGTCGGAAAGTTGGAGCCGTCATGCCCCTCCCCACCCCCCTGTCCGGTGTCGTCCCCCCGCTGTGCACACCGCTCACCCCCGGCGGCGACATCGACGTCCCCTCCCTGCGCGCACTGGCCGAACGCCTCATCGGCGCCGGTGTCACCGGCCTGTTCGCCCTCGGCTCCAGCGGCGAGACCGCCTATCTCAGCGACGCCCGGCGCCGTACGGCCCTCCGTACGGTGGTCGAGGCGGCCGCCGGTCGTGTCCCCGTCCTCGCCGGGGCGATCGATATGACCACCGCCCGCGTCCTGGACCACGCCCGCGCCGCGGCCGGCCTCGGCGCCGACGCACTCGTCGTCACGGCCCCGTACTACACCCGGACCCACCCCCTCGAGATCGCCGGCCACTTCCGCCGCATCCGCGAGGCGGTGGACCTGCCGCTCTTCGCCTACGACATCCCGATGGCCGTGCACACCAAGCTGCCGTCCCGGACCGTCCTCGAACTCGCCGCGGACGGCACCCTCGCCGGGCTCAAGGACAGCAGCGGGGACGACGGAGCGCTGCGCCGCCTCCTGGTCGAGCTGCGCCGCCGCGGTCTCGACGCCACCTTCTCCGTGCTGACCGGCTCGGAGCTGACCGTCGACGGCGCACTCCTCGCCGGCGCCCACGGGGTCGTACCGGGTCTGGGCAATGTCGACCCGGAGGGATATGTACGGCTCTACGCGCACGCCCGCGCCGGCCGCTGGGCCGACGCGGCGGCCGAACAGGACCGGCTCGCGGCGCTGTTCGCCATCACCGATGTGGGGGACGAGGCCGTCATGGGCCGCAGCTCCTCCGCGCTCGGCGCCTTCAAGACCGCCCTCCATCTGCTCGGTGTCATCGACTCCCCGGCGACCGCGGCCCCCCAGGTACCGCTGGGCGATGCCGCCACCAAGTCCGTGTGCCGGCTGCTGGAGGACGGAGGCCTGCTGTGACCGCATTACCCCCCGCAGCGCCGGGGCGCTGGTACCGCGAGATATCCGGCCGTCAGTGGAAGGCGATGTTCGCCGCCTGGGCCGGCTATGTCCTGGACGGTTTCGACTTCGTGCTCATCACGCTGGTGCTCACCGAGATCGCCGACGACTTCGGGCTCGGCACCGTGCAGTCGGCGAGTCTCGTATCCGCCGCCTTCATCACCCGCTGGCTCGGCGGCGCCCTGCTGGGCGCGATGGGCGACCGCTACGGCCGCAGGCCCGCGATGGTCGCCAGCATTCTGCTCTACTCGCTCGGCACGTTCGCCTGCGGCTTCGCCTGGGGCTACACCAGCCTGTTCGTCGCCCGGCTGCTGATCGGCATGGGGATGGCGGGGGAGTACTGCGCCAGCGCCACCTACGTCCTGGAGAGCTGGCCGACCCGGCTGCGCAACCGCGCCTCCGGCTTCCTGATCTCCGGTTACGCCGTCGGTACGGTCATCGCCGCCGAGGTCTACCAGTGGGTCGTACCCGCCCTGGGCTGGCGCTGGATGTTCTGGATCGGCATCCTCCCGGTGCTGGTCGCGCTCTGGGTGCGGCGCACCCTGCCCGAGGCCGACGACTGGAGCGCCGAGGTGGGGGCTGCCGGGGGCCGGCCGCACCCGTTCCGGCCGCTGTTCGCCGGACGTGGCCGGGCGGCGGTGAACACGGTGCTCACCCTGGTCGCCTGTACGGCTCTCTTCTGCGTCTTCACTCCGGCCGGGGCGGGGATGGTGCCCGCTCTTTCGGGAGCGGCCGCGGCCTGTCTGATCGCCTTCGCGGTGCAGCTGGGCGGCCGCAGGGGCTGGGTGCTGTATGTGGCGCTGATGGTGACGGTCTTCTGTGCCTTCCTCTACAGCTGGCCGATCCAGGCCCTGCTGCCGACCTATCTCAAGACCGAGCTGGGGTACGCCCCGGAGCAGGTCGCCGACGTCATGTACTACGCCGGGTTCGGCACCATGTGCGGCTGCTGGCTCGCGGGATTCGTCGGCGACCGGCTCGGCACCCGCCGGGCGTACGCCGTCACGCTGACCGCCTCGCTCGCCTTCGTCTTCCCCGTCTTCGCGGTGCGGGACAGCCTGGCCGGGCTCGGCGCGCTGCTCTTCTGCCTGCTGGCGCTCAGCCAGGGCATCTCCGGCATTCTCCCCAAGTACATCGCGGGCCACTTCCCGACGGCGACACGCGCGGCCTCCCTCGGATTCGTCTACAACACCGGGGCGCTGGGCGGCGCCGTCGCTCCGGTGCTGGGCGCGCACCTCGCGGAAGGCATGCCGCTGGGCCGGGCGCTGGCCGTGCTCGCCTTCGGGCTGACCACGGTGGTGATCGTGCTGGTCGGCGGCAACATTCCGCACCGGCTGCATGCGCTGACCGACGGTACGGCCGAGGAGGACCACCTCGTGCTCGCGCCGATGCCGGTGTCGGTGCCAGGGCCTAGCGTGAGCGGTGCCGGCCGTTCGACCGAGGAACGGACCGGCTGACCGGCGTGCCGACCGACTCCGGAGGACAGATGGCCGCGGCGAAGGACGCACTCAAGGGTCCGCTGAGGGTGCGGGAGAAGGTCAGGGAGTTCGCTCTCGGGCTGCCCGGCGCGATCGAGGAGTTCCCCTGGGGCGAGAGCGTCATCAAGGTCAACAAGAAGGTCTTCGTCTTTCTGGGCGTCGACGACGGCAGTTATCCGCCGGGCATCACGGTCAAACTCAAGGACGACGCGGTCCATGAGCACGCGATGTCGGCTCCCGGCGCCGAGCCGGCGGGCTACGGTCTGGGGAAGGCCGGATGGGTGTCGGTGCCGCTGGCGGAGCGGGGAGCCCCGGAGGCCGAGCTGCTCTGCGACTGGGTGGAGGAGAGCTATCGGGTGATCGCCCCCAAGCGCCTGATCGCCGAGCTGGACGGCGACTGACGTCAGGAGGCGCCCGGCGCGGCGTACGGACCGCGGCGCACCGCGGATGCGGCGGCCCCGTGGTGGCCGCCGCCATCCGCGTTTCACGCCGCCGGGGCTTGTGCGAAGTGGAACACGTTCTTAGCATCACTGATGTTACATCACATGTGTCATATACCTGGGGGCTTGATGGGAGCGTCAGGGAGCGGTCCGCTGGCCGGGGTGCGCGTCGTGGAGCTGGCCGGTATCGGCCCCGGCCCGTTCGCTGCCATGCTCCTCGCCGATCTCGGTGCCGATGTCGTACGCGTCGACCGGCCGGGCGGTGCCGGGCTGAACATCGACCCGGCCTATGACGTCACCAACCGCAACAAGCGCTCCGTACTGCTCGATCTGAAGTCCCCGGACGGCCCCGCGGCCGTACTCGACCTGGCCGAACGCGCCGATGTGCTCCTCGAGGGCTACCGCCCCGGCGTCGCCGAACGCCTCGGTGTCGGCCCGGACGCGTGCCTCGCCCGCAACCCGCGGATGGTGTACGGCCGGATGACCGGCTGGGGGCAGGAGGGCCCGCTCGCCGACCGGGCCGGCCATGACATCGGCTATATCGCGATCACCGGGGCGCTCGGCATGATCGGCCGGGCCGACGAGCCGCCCGCCATCCCCGCGAACCTCCTCGGGGACTACGCCGGCGGCTCCCTCTACCTGGTCATCGGGGTTCTGGCCGCCCTCCAGCACGCCCGTGCCACCGGCACCGGCCAGGTCGTCGACGCCGCGATCGTCGACGGCACCGCGCATCTGACCGCGATGATCCACGGAATGATGGCGGCGGGCGGCTGGCAGGACCGCCGCGGTGCGAACCTCCTCGACGGCGGCTGCCCCTTCTACGGCACCTACGAGACCGCCGACGGCGGCCATATGGCGGTCGGCGCACTGGAGCAGCGCTTCTACGACGAGTTCGTCCAGCTGCTCGGGATCGCGGACGCGGCGCCCGCGCGCATGGACTTCGACCGCTGGGAGGAGCTGCGCGCTGCCGTCGCCGCCCGCTTCAGGACCCGTACACGCCACGAGTGGACGGCCGTCTTCCAGGACTCCGACACCTGCTTCGCACCAGTGCTCTCCCTGCGCGAGGCTCCCGCCCATCCGCACCTCGCCGCCCGCGGCACCTTCACCGACCACGCCGGCATCACCCAGCCCGCCCCCGCCCCGCGCTTCTCCGCCACCCCCGGCGCCGTACGCCGGCCGCCCGCCCGGCCCGGCGCGGACACCGCCGAGGTGGCCCGCGACTGGGAGGTTCCGCGGCTCGCCGGGCAGGAGGAGCTGTGACGCCCCGGACGGTCACCGCTGGGCACGACGCCTTCCGTGGGACCGCCCGTCCGTGCCCGACGATCCACCGCGAAACCACCGGGACCATGACGGAGATCGCCGGCCGTTCTCCGCTCGACCGCCGCTCCCCGCTGGATCGAACCTCCGCCCGTGACGGGCGAACCGGATCTCCTCATGCTGCGAAAGGCTTGATGTGAACACCGAAGCGTATGTGTACGACGCCATCCGCACCCCGCGGGGGCGCGGCAAGGCCAACGGTGCGCTGCACGGCACCAAGCCCGTCGACCTCGTCGTCGGGCTCATCCACGAGATCCGCCGCCGCTTTCCCGAGCTGGATCCGGCGGCCGTCGACGATGTCGTGCTGGGGGTCGTCAGTCCGCTCGGCGACCAGGGCTCCGACATCGCCAAGGTCGCCGCCATCGCAGCCGGTCTGCCCGACACGGTCGCCGGCGTTCAGGAGAACCGGTTCTGCGCCTCCGGTCTGGAGGCCGTCAACCTGGCCGCCGCGAAGGTGCGTTCGGGCTGGGAGGACCTTGTCCTCGCGGGCGGTGTCGAGTCGATGTCGCGCGTCCCGATGGGCTCCGACGGCGGCGCCTGGGCCATGGATCCGATGACGAGCTTCGAGACCGGTTTCGTCCCGCAGGGCATCGGTGCCGACCTCATCGCCACGGTGGAGGGCTTCACCCGGCACGATGTGGACGCGTACGCCGCCCAGTCGCAGGAGCGCGCGGCGGAGGCGTGGAAGGACGGACGCTTCGCCCGCTCGGTCGTCCCCGTCCGGGACCGCAACGGCCTCACCGTTCTCGACCGCGACGAGCATCTGCGCCCGGGTACGACCGCGGAGAGCCTGGCGGGGCTGAAGCCGTCCTTCGCCACGATCGGCGAGGCGGGCGGCTTCGACGCCGTGGCCCTGCAGAAGTACCACTGGGTCGAGAAGATCGACCATGTCCACCACGCGGGGAACTCCTCGGGCATCGTCGACGGCGCGGCCCTCGTCGCGATCGGCAGCCGGGAGGTGGGGGAGCGCCACGGGCTCACCCCACGCGCCCGTATCGTCTCGGCCGCTGTCTCCGGCGCCGACCCGACCATCATGCTCACCGGCCCCGCGCCCGCCTCCCGCAAGGCGCTCGCCAAGGCGGGTCTGACCATCCACGACATCGACCTCGTGGAGATCAACGAAGCCTTCGCCGCGGTGGTGCTGCGCTTCGCCCGCGAGATGGGCCTGAGCCTGGACAAGGTCAACGTCAACGGCGGCGCCATCGCCCTGGGCCACCCCCTCGGCGCGACCGGCGCGATGCTCCTCGGCACCGTCATCGACGAGTTGGAGCGCCGCGATCAGCGGTACGGCCTGGTCACGCTCTGCGTGGGCGGCGGGATGGGCATCGCCACCGTCGTCGAACGCCTCTGACCCGTCCGTCCATCCCCCTTACGGAGCACACCACATGAGCGAGTCCACCACCATCCGCTGGGAACGGGACGAGACCGGCGTCGTCACCCTCGTCCTCGACGACCCCGCCCAGTCCGCCAACACCATGAACCAGGCCTTCACCACCTCCCTCACCGCGGTCGCCGACCGCCTCGAGGCCGAGAAGGACTCCACCCGGGGCGTCATCGTCACCTCCGCCAAGAAGACGTTCTTCGCGGGCGGCGACCTCAAGGACATGAGGAAGGCCGGGCCCGAGCGGGCCCGGCAGGTCTTCGACACGGGCATGGGCATCAAGCGCGACCTGCGCCGTCTGGAGATCCTCGGCAAGCCCGTCGTCGCCGCCCTCAACGGCGCCGCGCTCGGCGGCGGATACGAGATCGCGCTCGCCTGTCACCACCGCGTCGCCCTCGATGCGCCCGGCTCAAAGATCGGCCTGCCCGAGGTCACGCTCGGCCTGCTGCCCGGCGGCGGCGGAGTGGTTCGTACGGTACGGCTGCTCGGCATCACCGACGCCCTGCTGAAGGTCCTGCTCCAGGGCACGCAGTACCCGCCGCGGCGGGCCCTGGAGGCCGGACTGATCCATGAGGTCGTGGACTCGCGGGAGGAGCTGATCGCACGGGCCCGTGCTTTCATCGACGCCCACCCGGAGGCACGGCAGCCCTGGGACACCGAGGGCTACAAGATCCCGGGAGGGACCCCCGCGCACCCGGCGTTCGCGGCCAATCTCCCGGCCTTCCCCGCCAATCTGAAGAAGCAGGTGAACGGCGCGCCCTACCCGGCTCCGCGCAATATCCTCGCGGCGGCCGTGGAGGGTGCGCAGGTCGACTTCGAGACCGCGCAGACCATCGAGGCGCGCTACTTCACCGAGCTGGTCACCGGCCCCATCGCGAAGAACATGATGCAGGCGTTCTTCTTCGATCTCCAGGCCGTCAACTCCGGTGTCAGCCGGCCGTCGGGCATCGAGCCCCGCACGGTCCGCAGGGTGGCGGTCCTCGGCGCGGGCATGATGGGCGCGGGCATCGCGTACTCCTGCGCCAAGGCGGGTATCGAGGTCGTCCTCAAGGACGTCTCCCCGGAAGCCGCCGAGCGGGGCAAGGCGTACTCAGCAGGTCTGCTCGCCACAGCGCCGGCGCGCGGCCGTACCACCGAGGCGGAGCGGGACGCGCTGCTGGCCCGGATCACGCCGACCGCCGATCCGCAGGACCTCGCGGGCTGCGACGCCGTGATCGAGGCGGTGTTCGAGGACCCGGCCGTCAAGCGCAAGGTCTTCCAGGAGGTCGAGGAGGTCATCGCGCCCGACGCGCTGCTCTGCTCCAACACCTCCACCCTCCCGATCACGCTGCTCGCCGAGAGTGTCCAGCGCGGCCAGGACTTCATCGGTCTGCACTTCTTCTCGCCCGTCGACAAGATGCCGCTGGTGGAGATCATCAAGGGCGAGCGGACCGGCGACGAGGCCCTGGCCCGCGCCTTCGACCTGGTCCGGCAGATCAAGAAGACGCCCATCGTCGTCAACGACTCACGCGGCTTCTTCACCTCGCGGGTCATCGGCCACTTCATGAACGAGGGTGTGGCGATGGTCGGCGAGGGCGTGGACCCGGCGTCCGTCGAACAGGCAGCGGCCCAGGCCGGTTACCCGGCGAAGGTGCTGTCCCTGATGGACGAACTCACGCTCACGCTGCCGCGCAAGATCCGGGAGGAGTCGAAGCGCGCCGTGGAGGAGGCGGGCGGGGTCTGGGAGCCGCACCCGGCGGATGCCGTCATCGACCGGCTGATCGACGAGTTCGACCGTCCGGGCCGCAGCGGCGGCGCGGGCTTCTACGACTACGAGGACGGCAGGCGCACCGGTCTGTGGCCGGGCCTGCGCGAGCACTTCACCAACCCCGAGGGCTGCGTGTCCTTCGAGGACATGAAGGAGCGGATGCTCTTCGTCGAGGCGATCGACGCCGTCCGCTGCCTGGAGGAAGGAGTGCTGACCTCCGTCGCCGACGCCAACATCGGCTCCATCCTGGGCATCGGGTTCCCCGGCTGGACGGGCGGCGTTCTGCAGTACATCAACGGTTACGAGGGCGGTGTCCCGGGCTTCGTGGCCCGCGCCCGGGAGCTCCAGGAGGCGTACGGCGACCGCTTCGCGCCTCCCGCTCTGCTGCTGGAGAAGGCGGAGCGTGGCGAGACCTTCCACGACGCCTGACCGCGGACGCGTTGACCGGGCCCGGGCGGGCCGGGACATGAGTCCCGGCCCGCCGGCGCGGACGCCTCGGGCGGTGCAGCGGGCGGCTCAGCGGCTCAGGGGCGCGGGCGCGTGAACCAGAACGTGGAGGGCCGCTGGGCGAGCATCACGATGATGACGATCCCGCACGCGATCTCGAGCAGACCGGCCGGCTGGCGCTGGCCCAGGGCGCCGAGACCGAAGAGGACCATCAGCGAGGCGAAGACGATCGCCGTGACCTTCGCGCCGTTGCCCGACCGGCCGAAGCAGAGGGCACAGATGAAGCCGCCGATCACGGGAAGGTTCGCGCCGATCACCTTCCCCGCCGCCTCGGCCCCGACGGCCGCCCCCGCGACGAACACGCCGATGACGACGAGCCCGGCGAGGACGAACGACAACACCTGGGCGGTGCGGACCTGGCCCGGCATGGCCATCGGAACGGCCGGGTAGCCGCCCGGCCCCGGCGGGTACGGCGCGTAGGCCCCGTACCCGGGCTGCTGAGGATACGGGTAGGGCTGATGGCCCCCGGGTGGCGGCGGGGCACCGTAACCACCCGCCTGGGGAGCACTCCAACCGGGCTGCTGCTCATACGACATGGCCGTAGGCTATCCGACGTCTGTTCGAGGCGGGTCGCGCGCCGGGCCTTCGCGGCCGCCGCTCCTGCCGTGTGCCACCGCCGGCCGCGGGTGACCTCAGCCGCCGCCCTTGCCGAGCCAGGTCCGGAGCTCCTCCTTCATCGACCGCTGGAAGGCGGTCACCAGCGCCTGGACCACGAGCGGCTGCATATGCGCCGACAGGGACCTGGTCCGCGCCACCCGCTCCGGATCGGGCGCCCCCTCCCCGGACGGCTCCCCCACCTCCTCCCGGAAGAGGCGGCTCAGCTCGCGGGCCGCCGAGCGGGTGTGCTCCACCATGACCGTACGGGCCGCGAGGATCGCCTCGGGCGAGATCGGGACGTCCAACAGCCGTATGCCCAGGGGGAGAAGGGCTGCGTCGGTCTGGAAGACCGCGGGGTCGTCGGTCCGTACGAGGACGCTCATCGCCGTGAGCCGGTCCAGGTCCTCGTCCGACAGAGCGCGGCCCATGCGCCGCTCCAGCCGTTCGCGCGTGATCTCCTCCGCGCGGTCCGGCACCCAGGAGGCCACGAGTGCGCGGTGGATGGCCAGGTCATGGGCGCTCAGGTCCGACGGGAGCTGCTCCAGATAGCGTTCGATGGCGGCCAGCGTCATGCCCTGGTGCTGAAGCTCCTCGATCAGCGCGAGCCGGGAGAGGTGCTCATGGCCGTACCGGCCGACGCGGCGCGGGCCTATCGCGGGCGGGGGCAGCAGACCGCGGGTGCTGTAGAACCGGACCGTACGGACGGTGACCCCGGCGCGCGCCGCCAGCTCGTCGACCGTGAGGGCGAGCTCCCCGGGGCGGGCGTCCGGGGTGGTCTGCTGGGTCATCGGCTGTGCCCCTCTCTGCTGCACCGAACCAGTTCAACAGTATTGCTGTCTCACCGCCGATGTGAAACCTTCTCCGCCGTCCTCGCGGGCTCCCCGCCGCACCCCGAATCGTGTCGAGGGCCGCCCCGGCCGTCGCCCGGAGAGGGGTGGCGGAGGCGGGGGTGATCGCGGAGAGCGATGATGGAGGGGTGGTCACCGCACATCCGGACAGAGCCTCCCGCAGTGCCGGGCCCCCCGAGCCGCCGCCGGCCGGCGGCATGCTGTGGAGCGTCGCGGGGGAGATCCGGTCGGTGATGGCGCTGCCCGCCGCACTCACGATGCAGGTCGCGCACCCCGCCGTCGGCGCGGGCGTGGACGACCACTCCGTCTTCCGCACCGACCCCTGGGGCCGCGCCGAGCGTTCGCTGGCGTCCGTGCAACGGTGGGTCTACGGCGGCGAGGCCGCAGCGGAGGAGGGACGCCGACTGCGCAGGCTGCACGGGGCCATCCGGGGTACGGACGCCCACGGTCGCCCGTACCACGCGCTCACCCCCGCCAACTACACCTGGGTGCACGCCACCGGCTTCCCCGTCTACCGGCACGCGCAACGCATGCTCGGCCGCCGGCCGTACACCGAGGCGCAGGAGCACCGGCTGTACGCCGAATGGCTTCAGGTCGGCCGGGTTCTGGGCATCGACGACCGCGATGTGCCGCAGACCGTCGAGGAGTTCTGGCCGTACTACCGGCAGCGGCTGGGGGAGCTGGAAGCGACGGTCGTCGTACGGGAGCTGGTCGCCACCGATGTGCCCGTACCGCCGCCCGACCGGGGCCCGCGGCCGCTGCGCCGTGCGGTGCGTGCCGTCTGGCCGCTGTTGCTGCCGCCGCTTCTGCGGGTGCGCCGCTTCCTCACCATCGGGCTGATGCCGCCGGACGCCCGTGAGGCGATCGGCCTGGAGTGGAGCGCCCGGCAGGAGCGCCGGCTGCGCCGCCTCGGAAGGGTCGTGAGCGTGGTGGTGCCGCTGCTGCCCGAACGGCTGCGCTATCTGCCGTACGCGCGCGAGGCCCGCCGCGCCCTGAGGCGCGGCGGGCGGTGAGGCGTCCCGGGTGATCCCTTACGGCGTCGGGCCGTGCGTCGGCCCGGACACGGCGAGCCGTGACGCGCGGCCGCCGTGCGGCAGGGTCTGGTGCGGGCGTGCGTCAGGTCCGGATGGTTCTTATGCGATCGGGCCCCACGCGGCCGGATCTCAGCGGTGGCTGCCCGCGCCGTGCCCGTGGTCGTGCACGGTGTCGGTCGCGCTGATCTTCTTCCAGGACCGCGGCTCGGCGGGGGTCGGTTCCTCGCCGAGCCCGTGCCGCGCCGCGGCGGGTGCGGCCGGCTTCGCGGCGGTGTAGAGCCAGGTCTCGAAGAGGTCCGCCAGCGGCTTGCCCGACACCTTCTCGGCGTACCGGACGAAGTCCGCGACCGAGGCGTTGCCGTACGCGTTCTGCTGCGGCCAGCCCTTGAGGATCGCGAAGAAGTCCTTGTCGCCGATCTCGTTGCGCAGCACCTGGAGGGTGAGGGCGCCCCGGTCGTAGACCGCCAGGTGGAACTGGTTCTCCGGGCCCGGGTCGCCGGGCCGGACCTTCCAGAACGGGTCGTCGGCCGGGTACTGCGCATAGACGTGGTCCGCCAGCTCCTGGCCGGTGCCCTCGCCCTCCTTCTCCGACCACAGCCACTGGGCGTAGCGGGCGAAGCCCTCGTTGACCCAGATGTCCTTCCAGCCCTTGACCGAGACGCTGTCCCCGTACCACTGGTGGGCCAGCTCGTGGACGACCACGGAGACGTTCGCGCCCTTGGCGAACTGCGCGGGGCTGTAGAAGGGCCGGGTCTGCGTCTCGAGCGCGTAGCCCGTCTTCGTGTTGGGGACGTAGCCGCCGAGTGCGTTGAACGGGTACGGGCCGAAGACCTCGGTCAGCCATTCGGCGACCTCGGGCGTGCGCTCGATGCTGGCCCGCGCCGCACCGGCGTTGTCGCCCAGGTCCTTGCTGTAGGCGTTGAGGACGGGCAGGCCGTCGGCCGTGGTGCCGGTGGTGATGTCGAACTTGCCGACGGCGAGGGTGGCGAGATAGGTCGCCTGCGGCTTGTTGGAGCGCCAGTTGTAGCGGGTCCAGCCCAGCCGTGAGGACTGCGAGGCCAGCACGCCGTTGCTGATGGCCTGGGTGCCGTCGGGCACCGCCACGGAGATGTCGTAGGTGGCCTTGTCCAGCGGGTGGTCGTTGCTGGGGAACCACCACCAGGCGGACTCGGGCTCGTTGGCGCCCACACCGCCGTCGGGAGTACGGAGCCAGGACGTGAAGCCGTCGACCTTCACCTGGGACGGGGTGCCGGAGTAGCGTACGACCACGCTGATCCGCTGGTCCTTGGCGAGCGGTGCGGCCGGGGTGACCTCCAGCTCATGGGCGCCGGACCGGGTGAATGCCGCCTTCCTGCCGTCGACCCGTACCTCGCTCACATCGAGGGCGAAGTCGAGATTGAAGCGCGACAGCGCCTGGCTGGTGGTGGCGAGCAGCGTCGCGGTGCCGTCGAGGCGGTCCGTCGTCGGCTGGTACTTCAGACGCAGGTCGTAGTGCGAGACGTCGTATCCGCCGTTGCCGTAGTCCGGGTAGTAGGGGTCGCCGAGGCCCGGGGCGCCGGGCGCACCCTCCTGCGAGGTGGCCGTCGCCGCTGATGCCGGGATCGCCAGCAGCAGGCAGGCGGCGAGTGCGCTCGGAGCAAGAAGTCTGCGGTGCACGAGTCCTCCAACTCGTCGGGGTGAAGGAGCGGTTCGACACTATGCGGCACGGGGGGCGAAGGCATGTCCAGGGCCACGCTTGTCGCAAGATCGCCATGCCGGGGACACGGTCCTACCGGGGACGCCGTCCTGCCGGGGCCCGGGCCCCGGCGGCCGGGGCCGGCGGGGCGGCGGAGCACGGTGGTGCGACCCCGGAGATCCCTGCCGGCCATGCCCGGCCCGCGTACCGCAGCACCCGGCGCAGAACGGGCGGGCGAGGAGACCGCCGACGCCTGACACCGCCGGCCGGTGAAGGATGTGAACGCGAAGAACGGGTCGCCGGCGTGCGTCGGGGGGTGTCGTAGACCTTCGCGTACACGACGGTCAGCTTGTTGGCCAGGGCCCGGGTACCGCTGGAGGAGGGTAGGGGCAGCTAGGGCGTGTTTCGAAAGTCCCTCCCCCAGACTCCGTCCGGGAGGTGCCCCCAGGCTCGCGACGCCTGGCACGCACGCTCGCTGCGTTGTCGGGCTCGTCCGAGTACGCCCAGTACGAGGACGACCTCCCCCAGCCTCCGGCCGGGGGTACCCCCACCGCCTTGCGATCGCACGCACCTGGGGGCACCGCCCAGCGGTAGCCGGGGGAGCCGCGGACCCCGCCCTTCGGGCGGACGGCGCTACTTGCGAAACACGCCCTCCAGTGTCGCATCAGGCAACATTCGCCCTCTGAGTGGTGGGCAGGCGGGCGCAGTGACGGCAGGCACGGGCGGAAGCTGCTACTGCGGCGTGCGAGGCGGCGGCGAGCATGCCGGCGAACGTGAGCAGTGGCCACTTCGTGGCCAGGGCGGAGGCGGTGGCGAGCGCGAGCGTTGTGACCGCCATGGCAGCGCTGGCGGTGGTACCGGCCCAGGCGACCACGAGCGGCAGCCGATGCGGCGTGGGCAGCCGGCGGGCGAGGGCCCCGGTAGCGGCCAGCGTCGCTGCGGCGAGCAGCGCGGCGACGGTCGCAACACCGGCCAGATGAACGGCCAGCAGTTGAGCCGTGCGCGGCAGCAGCCCGGCCTGATCGTGGTTGGCGGTCCAGGCCAGGTACCAGCAGGCGATCAGGAAGGGGGCTGTGAGGGCGACGGCGCGGGCGGTGTGCCGGGCCTGGGCGATGGTCAGTTCCCGTTGGCAGCTCGGCACGAGCTCGTCGATGGTCCCGAACTCCCGGACTGCTTGGTGGGCGGCGTGTTGGTAGGGCATTCCTTCGCTGGTGTGGGCCGCAGCCGTGTCCGCGAGGCCGTCGCGTATCTCCTCGACCATCCGGGACTTGGCCCGGGCCGGTCCGTGCAGGGCGGCTGTCAGGGCCGCCACGTACTCCTCGATGAGGTCGGTTTGCCGGCCGGTGGCGTTCACGTGGCCAGCCCGGGCGGTGTGGCGGGGTTCAGGACCGAGCCGATCGCTGCGGTGAACTCGCTCCACGCCGTCCGCTCGCTGGCCAAGGTGCGCCGTCCCGCGTCGGTGAGCTCGTAGCACCGACGACGCCGTTCGCCGGCAGATTGCCAACTGCTGCTCAGCAGTCCGAGCCGCTCCAGCCGGTTCAAAGCCGGGTAGATCGTGCCGGTGCGCAGCTCGAGTACGCCCCCGCTGCGGCGTTGGACCGCGGCGATGATCGCGTAGCCGTGCAGCGGCCCCGGCTCAAGCACGGCCAGCAACAGTCCATCCAGGTGTCCTCGCACCGCATCCGCCCTCATGGGTAGGCAGTCTACCCAAGATTGCCGTAGGTAGGGTATGTATTGGTAGCCAATATATTCGAGCTCTGCCTTGGAGGCGCCCGCAGTGACCAAGCTGCTGTTGTCCGTACACGTCCTCGCCGCGATCCTGGCGATCGGGTCGATCACCGTGGCCGCCTCGATGTTCCCGCGCTATGCGCTGCGGGCATCCAGTGGCGAGGAGCAGGACGGCCGATCCGCCGGGATCGCCACACTTCTGCACCGAATCTGCCGCGGCTATGCTGTCGCCGGTCTCGCCGTCCCGGTGTTCGGGATAGCCACCGGCGCCCAGCTCGGCGTCCTCACCGACGCCTGGCTGATCGCATCGCTCGCACTGACCGCGATCGCCGCGGCCCTCCTCGCATGGGCCATCCTGCCCGGTCAGCAGCGCCTGCTCGCCTTGGCCCAGGACGTGCCCACCCAGGAATCAGCGCGTCCCACGGCGACCCGCCTGACGATGCTCACCGGCATCTTCAACGTCCTCTGGACGATCGTCGTCGTCCTGATGATCGTCCGCCCCGGTTCCACCACGGGTGCGTGATTCCGGTGCGCACCCTGCGGATCGCGGCCGGCGCCGAAGCCGTATCTCTCGCGATCCTGCTGGGCAACCTGCTCAGCACGCACACGCAAGCGATCGCGGCGCTCCTCGGCCCGTTGCGCGGCACCGCCTACCTCGTCGTCATCGCAGCCACGTGGATGATCCCGTCGGTCACCCCGCCCGGGGCCCGATGGCGCGTCCTCATCCCGTGGAGCACGGGTGCGGCGTGCAGGCGAGGCAGTGCGGCATGGATGTGGTGGACGTGGCCGGCCGGCGGAGGGGTGACAACCGGCTGATGACCCGTCAGGCCGACGGGCGTGTCGGCGAAGTGGTGCGGTCCGGTCTCAGCCGAAGGCAACTGGCCCCTTTCTGCACAGGAGTTGACCGGAGTACCGTCCGCCCGTGGCGATACGCGCGCGGGTCACCCGCATCCAGTGGAGAACGCTCGTGCCGGCGGCCCTGGCCGCCCTGATGGCCGTGCTCGTCCAGCCGCCGGCCGGGGCCGAGGCCGCCCCCGCCGCCCTGGGGGAGAGCAGGCCCGTCTACTCGTACGACGGCGCGCTACGCGAGTCCGTCTGGGTCGACACCGGCGTCGACGGCGACACGGACGGAAGGGCCGACCGCGTCGCCGTCGACATCATCCGGCCGCGGGAGCCCGCGCAGCAGGGCCGGCGCATACCCGTGATCATGGACGCCAGCCCTTACTACTCCTGTTGCGGCCGGGGCAACGAGAGCCAGAAGAAGACCTACGACGCCGCCGGAAACCCGGTGCAGTTCCCGCTCTTCTACGACAACTACTTCGTGCCGCGGGGCTATGCGACGGTCCTGGTCGACCTCGCCGGCACCAACCGCTCCGACGGCTGTGTGGATGTCGGCGGCCGATCCGACATCCAGTCCGCCCGCTCCGTCGTCGACTGGCTGAACGGCCGCGCCCGCGGCTACAGCTCCCGCACCGGGGGCCGCGCCGTCACCGCCGGCTGGTCGACCGGCGCCGTCGGCATGATCGGCAAGAGCTACGACGGCACCGTCGCCAACGGCGTGGCCGCCACCGGAGTCAGGGGCCTGAAAACCATCGTGCCGATCGGGGCCATCAGTTCCTGGTACGACTACTACTTCGCCGAGGGCGCCCCGCTCCACGACAGCGGCCCCGACTGGCTGTCGGACTACGTGGAGAGCCCCGCGGCCCGCGACCGCTGCGCCGCCGTACAGCAGCGACTCGTCGACGGGGCGCCGCGGACCGGCGACTGGACACGGCTGTGGAAGGAGCGCGACTACCTTCCGGACGCGAGCCGGGTGCGCGCCAGTGTCTTCGCCGTCCACGGTATGCAGGACCTCAACGTCCGTACCCGGCACATCGGCCAGTGGTGGGACGCGCTGGCCCGGCACGGCGTGGAGCGCAAGATCTGGCTCTCCGGGACCGGCCATGTCGACCCCTTCGACTTCCGCCGCGCCGCGTGGGTGAAGACCCTGCACCGCTGGTTCGACCACTATCTGCTGGGCGTCGACAACGGCATCGAACGCGAACCGATGGCCGATGTCGAAGGCGCACCCGACCAGTGGTCCACCGACCGCGTATGGCCCGCGGGCGGCACCCGCGCCACCACGCTGCGGCCCCGCACCGGCGACACCCCCGGCGTCGGCACCCTCGGCCTGAGGCCCGCACGCCCCGGCGCCACCGAGACCTTCACCGACGACCCGGCGTCGGGGGAGACCGACTGGGCCGCGGACCTCGGCACCTCCACCCCCGCCAAGGCCGCGTTCACCACCGGTCCGCTGCGGAGGGACCTGCGCCTGTCCGGATCCGGGACGGTCACCGTCACCGCGACGCCGTCGACGACCAGTGCCCATCTGTCGGCCGTGCTCGTCGATCTCGGGCCGGACACCATCCGCGACTACGCCGCCCCCGGCGAAGGCATCAGCACCCTTCCCGAACGCAGCTGCTGGGGCAGCAGCTCGGCAGGCGACAGTTCCTGCTTCAAGAGAACAGAGGCCAGGACCACGGACGTCGACTACACCATCTTCAGCCGCGGATGGGCCGATCTGGGCAACCACGCCTCCGAGCACACCGGGCGGCCGCTGACACCGGGCAAGAAGTACACGATCACCCTCGACCTCCCAGCGAGCGACCACGTCGTACCGGCCGGCCACCGGCTCGCCCTGATCGTCGCCGGTACCGATGCCGGGCTCATCGACCCACCCGCCACCACCCCGCGACTCACCCTCGACCTGGCGCGCACTTCCGCCCACCTCCCGCTCGTCGGCGGCCCGGAGGCCTTCACCCGCGCCACCGCGGGTACGGCACCCGCCGCCGCTCCCGAGGGCGCCCCGCGGCGCGGCGTCCGTGACCCGCGCACCATCCGGCCGGTCCCGTTCTCCACCAGCCAGGGAGGCACGACCTCGTGACACCTCGCGCACTCGCCCTCGGCGTCCTCGGCGCCGCGCTCACCGCGCCCCTGCTCGTCGCACCCGCGGCGGCGGACGTCCGGGAAACACCCCGCACCGGTTTCGAACGCAGCGGCGGCGCCCGCTGGACCACCCAGCCGGAGGAGCAGGAGCTGCTGGCCCGGGTGGACCGGGACAGCCCGCGGGTCGCCGTCGACCGGGTCGGCACCACGCGCCGAGGGCGCCCGCTCCAGCTGGTACGGATCGGCGCCACCACGCCGCCGACAGCGGCCCGTACCGCCCGCGGCAACTCCGTCCTCCTGCTGTGCACCCAGCACGGCGACGAGCCGTCGGGCCGCGAAGCCTGTCTGTCGACCGTCCGTGACCTCGCCTACACCAAGGACCGCCGGACGCTGCGCTTCCTGGAGCGCACCAGTGTCCTGGTCGTCCCCACCGTCAACCCCGACGGGCGGGCCGCCGGCACCCGCGGCAACGCCGACGGCACCGACATCAACCGCGACCACATCGCCCTGCGGACCGCCGAGGCCCGCACCGTCGCTGCGCTCCTGCGCGACTACCGCCCCGACACCATCCACGACCTCCACGAGTACGGTCCGACACCGCCGTACTACGTCAAGGACCTGCTCGCGCTCTGGCCACGCAACCTCAACACCGCGGCCGCTGTGCAGGACGAGGCTCGCACCCTCTCCGAGCGGTACGTCCGCCCGAGCGCCGCCGCGGCGGGCTTCAGCACCGGCATCTACGGCATCTGGACCGACCCGGTGACCGGCGAGCCCGTGCGGCAGGTCGCCGGCGACGGCCAGGAACGGATCCTGCGCAACACGGCCGGAATCAAGCACTCCGTGGGCCTGCTGGCCGAGACCCGCACCGATCCCCTCACGGAGGAGGAGAAGGCCGACCCGGCCCTCAACAACCGGCGCCGCGTCCACTCCCAACAGGCCGCGCTCACGGGCCTGTTCGACTTCGTGGATCAGCGGCGCACACGGATCGAGGCGGCCACCGGCCTCGCCCGGCTCGCCGGGTACGCCGACCGCGGGCCGGTGTACCTGGGCGGCGCCGACAACGATCCGGCCACCCCCGAGGAGACCCTGGAGGACCCGCCCTGCGGCTACCGGCTCACACGGGGGCAGTACGCCGAGGTCGCGGACGAACTCGAACTGCACGGCGTACGGTCGCGGGCCGACGGGGACGGCGTCCTGGTACCGCTGCGTCAGTCCCTGCGCGATCTGGTTCCGCTGCTGCTCGACGAGCGGGCCGCCTACCACCTCACCGCAGCGGACCCCGCGAACACCTGCTGACATCGGCCCACGGCGGCAGGCGAACGGATCCCTGCCACCGCGGTGGAATGAACCCGGCCCCGGCGGTAAGGGGTAGCGGGCAGAACGGTTTCAGCCACGGAAGGGCGATACGTTGCCGGACCAAGAGAATGACACGGGGGACGCGGCCGACCAGGTGGTGGTGAAGCACCTGCCCGGCAGTCCGCACGAGACCCGCCGCCCGCGGACCGACCGCACGGTGTTCGGCGTGACGGCCGCGCTCACGCTGGCCTTCGTCCTCTGGGGTGCACTCGCCACCGACACGCTGGAGAAGGCGTCGAGCACGCTGCTCGACGGGCTGATGCACAACGCGGGCTGGGCCTTTGTGCTGGCCGCATCCGGATTCGTCGTCTTTGCCCTGTGGCTCGCCATCAGCCGTTACGGCCGGATCACCCTGGGGGGTGAGAACGAACAGCCGGAATTCCGCACCGTGTCCTGGGTCGCCATGATGTTCAGCGCGGGCATGGGCATCGGCCTGATGTTCTACGGGGTCAGCGAGCCGCTCTCGCACTTCGTCACGCCCCCGCCCGGCACCGATCCGGCGGACGCGGCCGAGGCCAGGGGCACCGCGATGGCCACCACCCTCTTCCACTGGACGCTCCACCCGTGGGCCATCTACGCGGTCGTGGGCCTGGCCATCGCCTACAGCACCTTCCGCCGAGGCCGCCGGCAGCTGATCAGTGCCGTCTTCGAGCCCCTGATCGGCACGGAGCACGCCAACGGCTGGGGCGGCCGGATCATCGACATCCTGGCCATCTTCGCCACCCTCTTCGGCTCGGCCGCCTCGCTGGGTCTGGGCGCTCTGCAGATCGGCAGCGGCATCCAGGAGCTCAACTGGACGGAGAACGTCGGCACGGGCGTCCTCGTCGCCGTCATCGCCGTGCTGACCGTGGCCTTCATCGCCTCGGCGGTGTCCGGTGTCGCCAAGGGCATCCAGTGGCTGTCCAACATCAATATGGTCCTGGCGATCGTGCTCGCCGCCTTCGTGTTCGTGGCCGGACCCACGATCCTGATCCTGGACCTGCTGCCCACCACCGTGGGGACCTACCTCGGGGAACTGCCGCAACTCATCGGCCGTACCGAGGCCTCCAGCGGGAAGGGCGTCGCCGACTGGCTGTCGAGCTGGACCGTCTTCTACTGGGCCTGGTGGATCTCCTGGACGCCGTTCGTCGGGATGTTCATCGCGCGGATCAGTCGCGGCCGTACGATCCGCCAGTTCGTCGGCGGGGTGATCCTGGTGCCCAGCGCGGTCAGCCTGCTGTGGTTCGCCATCTTCGGCGGCTCGGCCATAAAGCTGCAGGAGATGGGGAAGCTCAAGGGCGAGTCGACGCCCGAGGGCCAACTGTTCGGCGTGCTCCAGCAGTACCCGGCCGCCACCCTGATGAGCATCATCGTGATGGTCCTCGTCGGAATATTCTTCGTCTCCGGAGCAGATGCCGCGTCCATCGTGATGGGGACGCTCTCCCAGCGGGGTTCCTTCGAGCCGACCCGGCCCGTCGTCGTTTTCTGGGGTGTGGTCACCGGTGCGGTCGCGGCCATCATGCTGCTGATCGGCGGCGGCCAGGACGATGCGCTCACCGGACTGCAGAACCTCACGATCCTTGTCGCGGCGCCCTTCACCCTGGTCATGGTGGGGCTCTGTGTGGCCCTGATGCGAGATCTGCGCCGGGACCCGCTGATCGTACGGGGGGAGCAGGGCGAGGAGGCCGTGGAGACAGCGGTCATCGCCGGGCATGAGCAGTTCGGCGGCGACTTCGAGCTGCGGATCGGCCCCTCCACCGAGGACGGCGAGGACAGACAGCCGGCCGAGCGCTGACCGGCGAGGCGACGGAGCGGCGGACGGCGTCCGCTCCGTGGCCTCGCGCGTGCCACGAGCAGCCCCACCGCTGTGGCCGAACCCGCCCCGCGGTGCCCGTAGTTGGGCGACAAAGAACGGAAGGAGAATACTCCGCCCCGGACTGTGCGTGTATATGGACCAATCTGCGCGGTTGCGCTCGGAAGGCCTCCAGGACGGGGATACTCAGGACATGTCTGCCGAATACGCCTACGCGACCTTCGGCCTGGCGCCCGCGACGCGCGCCGGGGGCGTCCTGTCCAACGGTGACTACCAAGTCCACCGGGAATTCCTGGACTTCATCGTCGACGGACGGCCGCTGCTGCTCCGGCTCGCGGACCTCGACGCCGTCTCACCGCTCGCCTCGGACGTGGGGCCGTCCATCTTCACCACGCACGTCCGGCTGCTGCTGCTGGAGTCCGAACCGCCGCTGCCGGGGGGCCGGTACGTCCTCTACGGCTGCCCGGAGTGCGAGGGCCTGGAGTGCGGCGTGGTGACCGCGGTGATCGAGCGGGACGGCCCTGACATCGTATGGCGGGACTTCGCCTGGCAGACCGACGACGTGCCCGACCTCGCCCGCAACGGCTACCCGGGACTGGGGCCGTTCCGCTTCCGCGCCGGCCAATACCGGGCCGCGCTGGAGCGGTTGCTCCTCGACGGCGAGCCCGCGCCCGCCCGCCGTGTGCTGCTCGTCGGCCGGCGCGTGGCCCTGCTCGCCAAGCTCGCCGCCGCGCTGCGCACCATCGGTATCGGCGCGGAGATCACCCGGGACGCGGCCGGTGCGCACTCAGATGAGCTGCGCCGGTACGGTGCCGTGGCCTTCGGCGACTCGGTGGACGCACGGGAGCGCGCCGCGGTGCGCCGAGCCTTCCAGGCCGCGGGCTGCGACGCCGTCTTCGTCGAAGGTCTCGCCCCTCTCGTCCCCGTGCTCGTCGCGCAGATAGAGGAGGCGCTGAACCCCTGCCCGTCCGGCCGGGGGCTGACCGCGCTCTCCGCCGAAGAGGGCGGAATCACCGTCGAGGTGGCCTCGGCCTGCCGGGTCCAGCTCGTCGCCCACCGCCTCGACCGGCTCTCCCGTGCGCACACCGACGAACTCCTCGACGGACAGCTGGAGCAGGGCCGCCATGTGATCGAGGCCGACGGCACGCTGGTGAAGGGCAGGTCCTTCGTGGTGGCCCGCACCACGGGGGGAGTCCTGGTGACACCGGTACCGTCCTGAGCGCCGTACCGGCGGGGAGTCCGCCCCGCCGGGCGCCGGGAGGCCGGGCGGGCACCAGGCCGTAAAATCTGGCCTTGATGACTGCCACCCTCGTCGCCAAGGACCTCGCCGCCGGACACGGCGACCGCTCGCTCTTCTCCGGGCTCGATGTGGTCGTCGCCCCCGGCGATGTGATCGGTCTCGTGGGCGTCAACGGCGCCGGAAAGTCGACGCTGCTCCGCCTGCTCGCCGGACTCGACACCCCCGACCACGGCTCCCTGCGGCTCAGCCCGCCGACCGCCACCGTCGGCTATCTGCCCCAGGAGCCCGAACGGCGGCCGGGGGAGACCGTACGGGACTTCCTCGCCCGCCGCACCGGCGTGGCCGCGGCACAGCGCACCCTCGACACGGCCACCCAGGCCCTGGTCGACGGCGCGCCCGGCGCCGACGACGCGTACGCCACCGGGCTGGAGCGCTGGCTCGGGCTCGGCGGCGCCGACCTGGACGAGCGTGCCGAGGAGGTCGTGGAGAGCCTCGGCCTCACCGTCGGGCTCGACCGGCCGATGACCGCGCTCTCCGGGGGCCAGGCCGCCCGCGCCGGCCTCGCGTCCCTGCTCCTCAGCCGCTACGACGTCTTCCTGCTCGACGAACCGACCAACGACCTGGACCTCGATGGCCTGGAGCGGCTGGAGGACTTCGTCACCGGGCTGCGGGCGGGGACCGTCCTCGTGAGCCACGACCGGGAGTTCCTGACCCGTACCGTCACCAGGGTGCTCGAACTGGACCTCGCCCAGCAGCAGGTCAACACGTACGGCGGCGGCTACGCGGCCTATCGGGAGGAGCGCGAGGTCGCCCGCCGCCACGCCCGCCAGGAGTACGACGCGTACGCCGACACCCGAGCAGCTCTGGAGTCCCGCGCCCGGATGCAACGCGGCTGGATGGACAAGGGGGTCAAGAACGCCCGGCGCAAGGCGGGGGACAACGACAAGATCGGCCGGAAGTTCCGTTCCGACGCGAGCGAGAAGCAGGCCGCCAAGGTACGCCAGACACAGCGTCTGATCGAGCGGCTGGATACGGTCGAGGAGCCGCGCAAGGAGTGGGAACTCCGCATGGAGATCGCCTCCGCGCCCCGCTCCGGGGAGATCGTGGCCACGCTCACCGGGGCGGTGAAGCAGCGTGGCTCCTTCACCCTCGGACCGGTCGATCTGCGGATCGACCGGTCCGACCGGGTGGCGATCACCGGAGCCAACGGCTCGGGCAAATCCACCCTGCTCGCCGCCCTCCTGGGCCGGGTCCCGCTCGACGCGGGCAGGTCGGCCCTCGGGCCCGGCGTCGTCGTGGGCGAGGTGGACCAGGCACGGGCCCTCTTCCTGGGCGACGCTCCGCTGATGGAAGCCTTCGGCGCCGCGGTGCCCGAGATGGAACCGGCCGACATCCGTACCCTTTTGGCCAAGTTCGGTCTGAAAGCGGCCCATGTGCTGCGGCCGGCGGCCACTCTCTCACCGGGTGAGCGAACGCGAGCCGCCCTCGCTCTGCTCCAGGGCCGCGGCGTCAACCTCCTGGTGCTGGACGAGCCCACCAATCACCTGGACCTACCGGCCATCGAGCAACTCGAATCCGCCCTGGCGACCTACTCCGGCACATTGCTTCTGGTCACACATGACCGCCGCATGCTGGAAGCGGTGCACACCACTCGCCGCCTGGAACTGGCTGACGGCAAGCTCACCGAAACCTGATCGCTGCACCGTTCGGCCGGAGCCGAGGGCTTCCGGCACGCCGGCACGCCTTCACGAGGCCCAGGGGCCCAATGGCCCGGCCAGGACGAGGACGAGACGTGAGGGGGGACGGGCCGGTAGGGACGGGGTTCCGCAGGCTTCCGCGGAGGTGTGGGCCGCCGGGCCCGTGACCAGGCGTTCCAGGACCACCCCGTTCCCGGGGGCCGACCCCGGAGGGCCCGGTCCTGGCCGTAACCGACGGCGGCCCGGCCCCTGGCCGTTCACTCGAGAGGGCCCCAGGCCCGGCCCCGGGGGCCAGGCCCCGCGCCCCTCCCCGAACTCAGCGCCGCTTGGGATCCACCAGCCCGGCCCGCCTCAGCGCGTCGGCCATCGCACCGTTCGCGGGTGCCTCACGCCCGCCCTGCCGCTGCTGCGGCGCCCCTCGCTTCGCGCCACCCCGCCCTCCGTTACGGTCGGAACCCCGCCCGCCGTTACGGTCGGATCCACGGTCGCGGTCACCGCGCCCGCCGCCCGTACGACCCCCCGTACGACCGCTGCCCGCACCCGACGGCGCCTCGTCCTCCAGCCGCAGCGTCAACGAGATCCGCTTGCGCGGGATGTCCACTTCCTGGACCTTCACCCGCACGATGTCGCCCGGCTTCACCACATCCCGCGGGTCCTTCACAAAGGTCCGGGACATCGCCGAGACATGCACCAGCCCGTCCTGGTGGACACCGACGTCCACAAAGGCTCCGAACGCCGCCACATTCGTGACGACGCCCTCGAGGATCATCCCCGCCGTGAGATCGCCGATCTTCTCCACGCCTTCCTTGAAGGCCGCGGTCCTGAAGGCCGGTCGCGGGTCACGCCCCGGCTTCTCCAACTCCCTCAGGATGTCGGTGATCGTCGGCAGACCGAAGGACTCGTCCACGAACTCCTCGGGCTTCAGCCCGCGCAGCACCGCCATGTTGCCGATCAGCGTCTTCACATCCGCGCCCGCCGACGTCACCATCCGGCGCACCACCGGGTACGCCTCGGGGTGCACGCTCGACGCGTCCAGCGGGTCGTCTCCGCCGGGGATGCGGAGGAAGCCCGCGCACTGCTCGTACGCCTTCGGGCCCAGCCGGGCCACGTCCTTGAGCGCCTTCCTCGTACGGAAGGGGCCGTGGGCGTCGCGGTGCGCCACGATGTTCTCGGCGAGTCCGGCGCCGATGCCGGAGACCCGGCCGAGCAGTGGCGCGGAGGCGGTGTTGACATCCACCCCGACGCCGTTCACACAGTCCTCGACGACCGTGTCGAGCGAGCGTGACAGCTTCACCTCGGAGAGGTCGTGCTGGTACTGGCCGACACCGATCGACTTCGGGTCGATCTTCACCAGCTCGGCGAGCGGGTCCTGGAGCCGGCGGGCGATCGACACCGCGCCGCGCAGCGACACATCCATGCCGGGCAGTTCCTGCGAGGCGAAGGCCGAGGCCGAGTACACCGACGCTCCCGCCTCGGACACCATCACCTTCGTCAGCTTCAACTCCGGCTGGCGCGCGATGAGATCGGCCGCGAGCTTGTCCGTCTCGCGGGACGCGGTGCCGTTTCCGATCGCGATGAGCTCGACGCCGTGCTCACGGGCGAGCCGGGCCAGGGCGGCGAGCGACTCGTCCCACTTCTGCCGTGGCACGTGCGGGTAGATCGTCTCGGTCGCCGCGACCTTGCCGGTGGCGTCGACGACGGCCACCTTCACCCCCGTGCGGAACCCGGGGTCGAGGCCCATGGTCGCGCGGCTGCCCGCGGGGGCGGCCAGCAGCAGATCCCTGAGGTTCGCCGCGAAGACGCGCACCGCCTCGTCCTCGGCGGCCTGCCGCAGCCGCAGCCGCAGGTCGATGCCGAGATGCACCAGAACGCGCGTACGCCAGGCCCATCGGACGGTGTCCGCGAGCCAACGGTCCGCCGGGCGGCCGCGGTCCGCGATCCCGAAGCGGCGTGCGATCGCCTGCTCGTACGAGCTGGGCCCGGCCTCGTCGGAGGGCTCCTCGGGCTCCAGGACCAGGTCGAGGATCTCCTCCTTCTCCCCGCGGAACATCGCCAATACCCGGTGTGAGGGCAGTTCCGTGAAGGGTTCGGCGAAGTCGAAGTAGTCGGCGAACTTCGCGCCCGCCTCCTCCTTGCCCTCGCGGACCTTCGCGGACATCCGTCCCTTCGTCCACATCCGCTCGCGCAGCTCGCCGATGAGGTCGGCGTCCTCCCCGAACCGCTCGGTGAGGATCGCGCGGGCGCCCTCCAGCGCGGCGGCGGCGTCCGAGACACCCTTGTCGGCGTCGACGAACGCCGCGGCCGCCGCCTGCGGCTCCACCGAGGGGTCCGCGAGCAGCCCGTCGGCCAGAGGCTCGAGACCTGCCTCCCGGGCGATCTGGGCCTTGGTACGCCGCTTGGGCTTGAAGGGCAGATAGATGTCCTCCAGCCGGGCCTTGGAGTCCGCGGCCCGGATCTGGGCCTCCAGCGCCTCGTCGAGCTTGCCCTGTGCACGCACCGACTCGATGATCGCGGTGCGGCGCTCCTCCAGCTCCCGCAGATAGCGCAGCCGCTCCTCGAGCGAGCGCAGCTGCGCATCGTCGAGCATCTCGGTGGCTTCCTTGCGGTAACGCGCGATGAAGGGCACGGTCGATCCACCGTCGAGCAGCTCGACGGCTGCCTTCACCTGCCGCTCCCGTACGCCGAGCTCCTCGGCGATCCTGCTCTCGATCGACGTCGTCACGATCTCGTTCCGCCTTGTCGTTGCGCTTGTGCCTGCATTGTGGCAGGTGGCCCCGACAAGCGGCCTCAGACGTGGCTCGGGCGCGGCCGGGGCGCGGTTCCGCCCCTCGTCGGGCGCCCCTTCGGACGCCGTCATCGGGCGTCCGCGTCGGACGCCTCTTCTCGGACGCCGCTCATCCGCGGTGTCGGACGCGACCGGTGAACCGGCCCGTCGTGGCTCAGACGCGCCGCGACCGGCCCGCGGAGTCGGACACGCCGCCGAACAGCCGGGCGACGGCGCGGAAGGGAAGCGTCACCACGGCCGCGAGGGTGCCGCCGATGGCGCGAAGGACATCTGCGATGGCGCGGAACACGAGCTCCTCCAGAAGTCGTTGTGGAAATGCCGTGTCACGCGGGTTGCCGCGCAGTGCTGCCGCAAACGTTCTCGCCCTTCCGGCCGTCCGCGGCGTCAGGCCTGGCCGAAGAGGTCCGCCGGGAAGGCGCCGGCGGCGAAGGCGGTCGTCAGCCAGCCATTCGCCAGCTCGGTGAGGCGCGCGACCCCGGCCTCTCCGAGGTGTTCGTACGGGGCGCGGTCGAGGCGGTCGGTGTCCGTCTCGAGCTGTCGGCGCAGTTCGGTTCCGGTCTCGCTCAACCCGCCTTCCGCGTCCATCAGTCCGCGCTCGCGCAGCCGGTCCTCGGCGGCGGTCCAGTCGTCCTGGCTCCAACCACGGGTGCGCAGCAGCCACTTCGCGGCCTGGCCCTTGCCGCTCGCGGAGTGGCTGACGATCGCCTCCAGAGCATCCAGCTCGGCAGCCATGAGGACGACGATATGGCCGTCGCCACGGTGCTCGCGCAGCAGTGTCGCCGCGTGCCAGAACGCGAGGTGCGGCTGCTCGGGCACGGGGAGGTCGGCGTGGGCCGCGTACAGGGGCCGGGCGGGACGGGTACACGCCTCGACCGCGCGCAGTGCCAGCTCGGCGGACTCCGCCATCTCCGCGGACGCGACCGCCTCGTCGCCGAGCAGCCGGCGCAGGGTCGTGTCGACGGCCCTCATCCGGGCGGTGAGGACCGCCTCGGGCTCGGCGGTCCGCCAGATCTGCGGGACGTGCCGGCCCACGAGTTCGTGGTTGAAGTTGTAGAAGGTGGAGGTGACGACGGCGGCGCCCACCGGACCCATCGCGGCGGCCCGCGACGCGAAGTAGACGTCGGAGGGATGGCCGAGGCCGAGGGATCCCAGCTCCGTGCCGAGGTCGGGGGAGAAGTAGACCGCGGAGTGCAGGAGGTTGAGGGCGTTGTGACAGCGGCGCCCCGCGCGCGCGGGCAGTGAAGTACTCATGGATGCACGTTACCCACAAGTAGCAGCCGCTTGTAGCCAGGTCGCAGATACCCGTCATGGCGGGTGAAGTCCGCATGATGCGAGGTCGGAGAGGTCCTGAAAGTCCGAGTCCGGACGGGCGGACGGGCGGCGAGGACCGGTGCGCCGACGGGCAGCCCGGGGCTCGTCGCCGACGCGTCCCCGGCCGGTGTGCCCCGGCGTCGTACTCGTGCCCGGCGGCCCGGGCAGACGGCGCTCATGGAGGACGGTCCGGTCCACGCGTGGCTGCGGACGGTGGACACGGGCACCGCCTGGACCGCGTCGGTGTGCACCGGCTCCCTGGTCCTGGCCGCCGCCGGACTGCTGAAGGGCCGCCGTGCCACCTCGCACTGGCCGGCGGCGGACCAGCCTCCCGCGCCGGGCGTCGAGCCGGTGCGGGAACGCTTCGTCGTCGACGGGAAGTACGTCACCTCGGCAGGGGCGTCGGCGGGTGTCGGCATGTCCCTCGCGCCGGCCGGGCGGTTGCCGGGGACACCGTGGCCCAGTCGATCCAGCTGGGCCACGAGTACGCTCCGCAGCCGCCGTACAGCGCGGGGTCGCCCGGCACCGCGCCGCCGGAGGCCGTCGAGGCGCTGCGCTCCCGCAGCCGTTTCGTGCTGCGGGGGTAGTGATCACCCCCGCCAGGTGAAACGCGGGGTACGACGCTCGAGGAAGGCGGTGACGCCCTCCTCGGTGTCACCGCTGCCGCGCGCCTGCTCCGCCCAGTGCGCCACCCGCTCCGGCCCCACGGGCCCGCCGGTGAACTCCTTGGCCGCCGCCTGGGTGAGCAGCGACCGCGACGCCAGGGTCCGCGCGAACTCGGCCACCCGCTTGTCCAGACCGTCCGGCGGCAGCAACTCGTCCACCAGGCCTGTCCGCAGGGCCCGCTCCGCGTCGATCAACTCCGCCGAGAACAGCAGGTACTTGGCGGTGGACGGTCCGACGAGGGCGGTCAGCCGCCGGGTGGAGGGCGCGGGATAGATGATGCCGAGCTTGGCCGGGGTCACGCCGAAGGACGAGCCCTCGGCGGCGAACCGCAGGTCGCAGGCGACGGCGAGCTGGCAGCCGCCGCCCACACAGTAGCCGCGGACCGCGGCCAGCGTCGGCTTGGGGAAGGCGGCCAGGGCTTCCTCGGCGGCCACGGCGAGGCCCTGCGACTCGTCCGACGACTGCCGCAGGGAGCCGATGTCCGCGCCCGCGCAGAAGGTGTCCCCGGCGCCGGTCAGCACCAGCGCCCGTACCTCCGGGTCGTCCGAGAGCCGCTCGAGCAGGCGGGGCAGTTGCCGCCACATGGCCGTGGTCATGGCGTTGCGCTTGGCGGGGTGGTGTATGACGACCGTCGCGACACCGTCGGCGAGGTCCAGCTGCAGTCCTGGCTCCATGCGCCGGATGCTATCCGGACGGCCCGGACCGGTGATGAGGAGCGGTGTGCCACGGGGGGCGCATGGCCCCGCGTACGAGGGCAGAGGCAGGCCGCCGGGCGGATCGTCGGGACGGGCGCTGACAAACCGACTGGTGCGTGAAGGCGGAACAGGACGGACAGGAGCAGTCGCACAACTGACCCGGGCATACGCACGCGGGCAGTTTCCGTCGATACTTGGTGACTTCCTGTCAGCGGACCGGTACGGACCAACCCGTTCCCAACACTCGACCTGTGAGGCGGACTCGTCCGTCGCCCGGCGAAGAGCGCCGCGGGTGCGACGGCGGAGCTGCGGGGATCGTGGCCTGAGAGTGGGTGCCGGACATGGAGATCCGCGGGAGCGTCCCGAACGACCCGGGACAGGCCGCATCCAGAACCCCCGTCGCGGACGGACCGGGCACCCGGCGGCCCTACGAAGGGGTCTGGCGCTTCACCGCACCGGCTCTGGAATCGTCGGTCCCGCAGGCCCGGCACGCCGTGCGCGACCTGCTGCGGAACCAGCGGGTCCCCGTCCAGGACGATGTTGTCCAGGGCCTGCTGCTGATCGTCTCCGAGCTGGTCACCAACGCCGTACGGCATGCGGCGCTGCTCTCCCCGGAGGTCGCGGTGGAGGTCTCCGTCGGCGCCGGCTGGGTGCGCGTGGCGGTCGAGGACAACCACCCGTACCGACCGAAGGCGCTGGTGGCGGACCAGGGCCAGACGGGCGGCCGCGGACTGCTGCTCGTCAAGGCGGTCACGGCCGAGGCGGGCGGGGTGTGCGACGCCGAACGCACGGCGAACGGCGGAAAGGTGGTGTGGGCGGCGCTCCCGCTGGGGGTCCTGCGCTCCCCCTCGCCGTAGGACCCCGTATCGCGCCGCATGTCTGCCCCGGCCCGTTGGACGGGGCCTCAGCCCCTTGCGCGTAAGCCCTGGGCATCAGCCCCTTGCGCGCAGGCCCTGGCCCGTTGTCCTGGCCGCGCGCAGGCCCTGGCCCGTTGTCGTGGGCCTCAGCCCCCTTGCTCCTTGCCCTGCCCTTGCCGTGGGGCCCTCTCCCGCGCCGCAGGTCCGAGGCCCTGCCGTGGCCCGGTCTCACCTCGCCGCAGTGCCCCCACCCCCCCCGTGGCCCCTGCCGCGGAGTCGCCGGGACCCGGCGTTCACCAGCCCGCCGACGGCCCGGTCAGCTCCCTGATCGCCGGTCGCGCGGCGTCCAGCACGGTCATGAACCACGCCGAGAAGGGGCGGTCCTCGTGCAGCTCCGCCAGCTCCGCGGCGGTCACGAAGGCGGTCTCGCCGACCTCCTCCGGATCGGGCTTCGGCTCGCTCTGTACGAGACCCACGAACAGATGGTTGTACTCCTGCTCCACCAGGCCCGACGCCGGGTCCGGGTGGTTGTAGCGGACCGTGCCGGCCGCGCACAGCAGCGACGGTGACACCCGCAGCTCCTCGGCCGTACGCCGGGCGGCGGCGGTGAAGGGGGCCTCACCCGGGTAGGGGTGGCCGCAGCAGGTGTTGGACCACACGCCGGGGGAGTGGTACTTGCCCAGCGCCCGCCGCTGGATGAGCAGACGGCCCGAGGCGTCGAAGAGGAAGACCGAGAAAGCCCGGTGCAGCCGGCCGGGCGGCAGATGGGCGGAGAGCTTCTCCGAAGTGCCGATCGTCGCGCCGTTCTCATCGACCAGTTCGAGCATGATCGGTGCTGCGACGCCGTTCGGCGAGATGTCCGCCGGGGAGGCTGGTGTGGTCGGCATGGTCATCCTTCGGTTGGGCTACGAAGCTCAAGTCTGCCGTACAAATCGGGTGCGGTTCCGCTGCGCGCACCGCATGTCAGGCTGAGCGACGGTTCATAGGCCGAACGGGGCCGTACCGCGGGCAACCGGTCGGTGACCTGCCCCCGACAGGCCGGATCCGCGCCGCCCTCAGTGGCACAGCTTCGCCTCGTGTACGGCGTGTCCCGACGGCTCCAGCTGGAAGGTGCAGTGCTCCACGTCGAAGTGCTCGCCCAGGCATCCCTGAAGATCGTGCAACAGCTTCTCGTGCCCGGCCGCGTCCAGGGCCTCCTGGTCCACGACCACGTGCGCGGAGAGCACCGGCAGACCCGAGGTGATCGTCCAGGCGTGGAGATCGTGCAGCCCCTCCACCCCCGGAAGGCCGAGGATGTGCGACCTGACCTCGGCCATGTCCACATCCTTCGGTGCCGACTCCAGCAGCACGTCCAGCGCTTCGCGCAGCAGCTTCCACGTCCGCGGGACGATCATCAGGCCGATCGCCAGTGAGGCGATGGGGTCCGCCTGGCGCCAGCCCGTCGCCGTGATGACCGCCGCCGAGAGGATGACGGCCAGCGAGCCCAGCGCGTCGGCCAGCACCTCGAGGAACGCCCCGCGCACATTGATGCTCTCCCGCTGACCGCGCATGAGGACGGCCAGTGACAGGAGGTTCACGACCAGACCCACCAGACCGAAGACCACGGTCAGCCCGCCATCGACCTCGGCGGGGGTGATCAGCCGGCGTACGGCCTCGTACAGGATGTAGCCGCCGACGCCGAACAGCAGCAGACAGTTGGCGAGCGCGGCGAGGATCTCGGCGCGGGCGTAGCCGAAGGTGCGGCGCTCGCTCGGCGGGCGGTTGGCGAAGTGGATCGCCAGCAGCGCCATCGAGATCCCGACGGCGTCCGTCGCCATGTGCCCGGCGTCGGCGAGCAGCGCCAGCGAGCCGGTCACCACGGTGCCGACGATCTCCGCGACGAGCACGGTGAGGGTCAGGCCCAGCGCGATCCGCAGCCGTCCGCGGTACGCGGCGGCGGCCGTGCCCGTCGCGCCGGACGGCGGCGCGTGCGTATGTCCGTGGTCGTGGCCTGCCCCCATACCGACTGCCTCCCGGGTCCCTGCGAGCTGTACGCCGCTGAACGCGGCGTGACCGGCGTTGCCGGTCGTGATCACAGTCAACTACTGGTGCCGGGTGTCCGGCAACACGGCACTGAACACCGTTATCACTGCACTGACCTGCTGTTTTCCATCACTCCGATGGTCGGCGGGGTGCTGCGGCACTCCGGTGACCGGCGGGTGCGGGGCACTCCGGTGACCGGCCGGTGCGGGGGCGCTTCGCCCGGTGGCGCCCCACGGTCAGCGGGAACGCGCCTCCGGGTGCCGCAGGCACCAGCCCTCCCACGCCGACTCGACCATCTCGCGTACTCCGTGCCGGGCGGTCCAGCCCAGCTCCTTGGAGATCAGCTCGGCGGAGGCGACCACCCGGGCGGGATCGCCCGCCCGCCGTCCCACGACCCGAGGGGCCGGGTCCGTACGCCCGGTGACCTCCGCGATCAGATCGGCCAGCTCCCGGACCGACACTCCGCGGCCGGTCCCGATGTTGACCGTCAGATCGCCCGCGCCCTCCCGGGACGCCAGCCGCCGGGCCGCCACGAGGTGGGCGTCGGCCAGATCCTCGACGTGGATGTAGTCGCGAATACAGGTGCCGTCCGGCGTCGGGTAGTCGTCGCCGAAGATCAGCGGTGCCTCGCCGCGGGTCAGGGCGTCGAAGTACATCGGGATGATGTTGAACACCCCGGTGTCGGCCAGCCCGGGGTCCGCGGCGCCCGCCACATTGAAGTAGCGCAGGCAGGCGGTGGCGATGCCATGTGTGCGGCCGGTGGCCCGTACGAGCCACTCGCCCGTGAGCTTGGTCTCGCCGTAGGGGTTCATGGGCAGGCACGGGGTGTCCTCCGTGACGAGGTCCACATCCGGCATCCCGTACACCGCGGCGGAGGAGGAGAAGGCGAAGCGCCTCATCCCGGCGGCGACCACGGCCTCCAGGAGCACGGTCAGGCCGTGCACGTTCTCGCGGTAGTACCGCAGCGGCTGCTCGACGGACTCGCCGACCTGCTTCCGGGCGGCGAGATGCACCACTCCGGAGACCCGGTGGTCGGCGAACGTACGGTCCAGCAGTTCGCGGTCCAGCACCGTGCCCCGGACGAGGGGGATGTCGTCCGGCAGGCGCTCCGGGCGGCCCGAGGTGAGGTCGTCCAGTACGACGACGTCCTCCCCGGCGTCCGCCATGGCCCGCGTCACGTGCGCTCCGATGTAACCGGCTCCACCGGTGATCAGCCATGTCATGCGCGGCAGCGTAACCGTCGTTTGTGGTCGGCCGCCGTGATCGACCATGATGCTCAAGGTGGATCTTCTTCGGTCGGCGTCCGAACCTCTACAGCCTTATGCGGGCGTAAACGGGCGATGAACGACCGCTTCCGAGGATCAGATAGCCTCTGCCGACGTGCCGCCCGCCCGTGACGGAGCCGAGGCGCGCAACGACCGCTGTCCGGGCGTCCCGAGTCCCGCCGCGGCCATGCCAGCAGCCAAGGAGTGAGTTCGTCTGTCGACCGCCATCCTCACCGGTCCGCCGGTCGCCGGGTCGCAGCTCGAGGGCGACCTGCGGTCGCTGGGCTTCACCGTGGTCGCGGCCGCGGCCGGGGACGACCTGACGGCGCTGGTCACCGCTCTGCCCGCGACCGAGCGCATCGCTCTGGTCGACCCCCGGCTGCTCGCTCACCGGTATGCCCTGCGGCTGGCGCTGACCGACCCCCGCTTCCCCGCCGCCGCGGTGGGGGGTGCCGTCACCGTCCAGCAGGAGGGGCGCCCGCAGCTGCTGCGGGCGCTCGGCCACGCCGCGGCGCCCGCCGCCGCTGCCAGAGCCGGGCGCGAGCCACGCCCGGAGGCCCGCGCCGCCGCAGACGCACCGGACCCCGCTTCCGCTGCCGCGAACGCCGCTTCCGCTGCGAACGCCGCCTCCGCTGCCGCGGCCGCCGCCGGCACCTAGGGCCCCGGAGCGCACACCGCCTCCACCGGCACCTCCGGGGAATCCCCTTCCACTCCCGGTCCCGGGCCGGCCGCTCCTCCCGTCGACGGGTCCGGCACGGAGCGCCTCGCCGTCGCGCTGGACGCCGCGGGCCTGTCCGTACACCGCCCCGAGCTGGGCGTCCTCGTCGCCCGCGTGCCGGCCGGCAGCGCCGAGCGCGCCGAGGTCCAGGCCCTCCTCGACGCCGTCGACGACGAGCAGGTGCGGCTGCGCACCGCCGTGAAGGCCCGCGACGGCTTCTTCACGACGTTCTGCATCAGCCCGTACTCCCGCTATCTCGCCCGCTGGTGCGCCCGGCGCGGCCTGACCCCCAACCAGGTCACCACCGCCTCCCTCGTCACAGCGCTGATCGCGGCCGGCTGCGCCGCCACCGGGGAGCGGGGCGGTTACCTGGCGGCCGGGGCGCTGCTGCTGTTCTCGTTCGTCCTGGACTGCACCGACGGGCAGCTGGCCCGCTACTCGCTGCAGTACTCGACGATGGGCGCCTGGCTGGACGCCACCTTCGACCGTGCCAAGGAGTACGCGTACTACGCCGGTCTCGCCCTCGGCGCGGCCCGCGGCGGTGATGACGTCTGGGCGCTCGCCCTCGGCGCGATGGTGCTCCAGACGTGCCGCCATGTCGTGGACTTCTCCTTCAACGAGGCGAACCACGACGCGACCGCGAACACCAGCCCCACCGCCGCCCTCTCCGACAAGCTCGACAGCGTCGGCTGGACGGTCTGGCTGCGCCGGATGATCGTCCTCCCCATCGGCGAACGCTGGGCGATGATCGCTGTTCTCACGGCCCTGACCACCCCGCGTATCGTCTTCTACGCCCTGCTGATCGGCTGCGCGGCGGCCGCCTGCTACACCACCGCGGGCCGCGTGCTCCGCTCCCTCACCCGCAAGGCGGTGAGGACCGACCGCGCCGCCCGGGCCCTGGCCGACCTCGCCGACTCCGGCCCGATCGCCGAGTGGCCGGCCATCCGCCCGAAACGGGTCCGGCCGTACGCCGCCCCGCTGTGGGCCGCGCTCGGCACGGCGTTCCTGCTCGCCGCCGTGCTGTCCGAGCCGTTCGGCAGCCGGCCGGCGGTGGTCGGCGCCGTCCTCTACGCGCTCTGCGCCGGCCGGGCCGTCGCCAGGCCGCTCACGGGCCCGCTCGACTGGCTCGTGCCGCCCCTCTTCCGCGTGGCGGAATACACCACCATCCTGATACTCGCCGCCCGCTCCGAGGTGAACGGCGCCTTGCCTGCGGCTTTCGGGCTGGTGGCTGCCGTCGCCTACCATCACTACGACACGGTGTACCGCATCCGCGGCGGCACCGGCGCGCCCCCGCACTGGCTGGTGCGGGCGATCGGCGGGCACGAGGGGCGGGTTCTGGTGGTCACGATCATCGCCGCCCTGCTGCACCACACAGGTTTCACGATCGCGCTGACGGCCCTTGCCGGGGTCCTGGCGCTGGCGGTGCTCATCGAGAGCATCCGCTTCTGGGTGTCCTCCGGGGCACCCGCTGTACACGACGAATCAGGAGAACCCGCATGATCGGCCTCGTGCTGGCAGCCGGCGCCGGACGGCGTCTGCGCCCCTACACCGACACCCTGCCCAAGGCACTGGTGCCGGTCGATGGCGACACCACCGTCCTCGACCTCACCCTCGGCAACTTCGCCGAGGTGGGACTGACCGAGGTCGCCATTGTCGTCGGCTACCGCAAGGAGGCCGTGTACGCGCGCAAGGAGGCCCTGGAGCAGAAGTACGGCCTCAAGCTGACGCTGATCGACAACGACAAGGCCGAGGAGTGGAACAACGCCTACTCCCTGTGGTGCGCCCGTGACGCGATCAAGCACAGCGTGATCCTCGCCAACGGCGACACCGTGCACCCGGTCTCCGTCGAGAAGACCCTGCTCGCCGAGCGCGGCCAGGGCCGGAAGATCATCCTCGCCCTCGACACGGTGAAGCAGCTCGCCGACGAGGAGATGAAGGTCATCGTGGACCCGGAGAAGGGCGTCCAGCGCATCACCAAGCTGATGGACCCGGCCGAGGCCACCGGTGAGTACATCGGTGTCACCCTGATCGAGGGAGAGGCCGCCGAGGAGCTGGCCGACGCGCTGAGGACCACCTTCGAGCGGGACCCCGACCTCTACTACGAGGACGGCTACCAGGAGCTCGTCAACCGTGGCTTCACGATCGACATCGCCCCGATCGGCGACCTCAAGTGGGTCGAGATCGACAACCACGACGACCTGGCGAAGGGGCGGGAGATCGCGTGCCAGTACTGACCCGGCTCATCCCCTCGCCGCTGGTCGTCGACATTCGGGCCGGGGCGCTGGATGATCTCGCGGGCGTACTGGCGGACCAGCGGATCTCCGCGTCGGGAAAGCTTGCCATCGCGATCAGCGGTGGCTCCGGGGCCGCGCTCCGCGAGCGGATCGCCCCGGCGCTGCCCGGCGCCACCTGGTACGAGGTGGGCGGCGGCACGCTGGACGACGCGATCAAGCTCGCCGACGCGATGAAGTCCGGTCACTACGACGCGGTCGTGGGGCTGGGGGGCGGCAAGATCATCGACTGTGCGAAGTTCGCGGCCGCGCGCATCGGGCTGCCGCTGGTCGCCGTCGCGACGAATCTGTCGCACGACGGTCTCTGCTCGCCGGTCGCCACCCTGGACAACGACGCGGGCCGCGGCTCGTACGGCGTTCCCAACCCGATCGCCGTGGTCATCGACCTCGATGTCATCCGCGAGGCCCCGGTCCGCTTCGTACGGTCCGGCATCGGTGACGCGCTGTCCAACATCTCGGCGGTGGCGGACTGGGAACTCGCCAACCGCGAGAAGGGCGAGCAGATCGACGGACTGGCCGCCGCGATGGCACGCCAGGCCGGCGAGGCCGTGCTCCGTCACCCCGGCGGCGTCGGCGACGACGGTTTTCTGACCGTGCTGGCCGAGGGCCTCGTCCTCACCGGTATCTCCATGTCGGTGGCGGGCGACAGCCGTCCGGCCTCCGGCGCCTGCCATGAGATCAACCACGCCTTCGACCTGCTCTTCCCCAAGCGCGCCGCCAGCCACGGCGAGCAGTGCGGCCTCGGCGCCGCCTTCGCCATGCATCTGCGGGGCGCCTCGGAGGAGTCCGGCCTGATGGCGGAGGTGCTGCACCGGCACGGTCTGCCCGTGCTGCCGGAGGAGATCGGCTTCAGCGTGGACGAGTTCGTCCAGGTGGTGGAGTACGCACCGCAGACCCGCCCCGGGCGCTACACGATCCTCGAGCACCTGGACCTGTCCATCGACCAGATCAGGGACGCATACGCCGACTATGCCAAAACCGTCGCTAGCTGAACTCCGCCCGGTCGTCCACCCCTCGGGGCTGAAGGACCGGCGCAGCGGTGAGCACTGGGCCGGGCGCATCTACATGCGGGAGATCTCGCTGCGGTGCACCCGGCATCTGGTGCACTCCCGGATCACGCCCAACCAGTACACCGGACTGATGATCGTCGCCGGTGTCGCGGCCGGTGCGGCACTGCTGGTGCCGGGGCTCGCCGGGGCGGTGCTCGGCGCGCTGCTGATCCAGCTGTATCTGCTGCTCGACTGTGTGGACGGCGAGCTGGCCCGGTGGCGCAGGCAGACCTCGATCACCGGTGTCTACCTCGACCGGGTGGGGCACTACCTCAGCGAGGCGGCGCTGCTGGTCGGCTTCGGTGTGCGGGCTGCGGACATCTTCCACCGGGACGGCGCCTCCACCCAGTGGCAGTGGGCCTTCCTCGGCACGCTGGCCGCGCTCGGCGCGATCCTGATCAAGGCGGAGACGGACCTGGTCGACGTCGCCCGTACGCGCAGCGGCCTCCCGGCCGTGAAGGACGAGGCGTCGGTGCCCCGCTCCTCCGGCCTGGCCCTGGCCCGTAAGGCCGCGGCCGCGCTGAAGTTCCACCGGCTCGTCGGCGGCGTCGAGGCATCGCTGGTGATCCTGGCCGCCGGCATCGCGGACTTCGTCCAGGACGATCTGCTGTTCACCCGGATCGCCGTCGCGCTGCTCGCCGCCATCGCGGTGCTGCAGACGGTGCTGCACCTGGTGTCGATCCTCGCCTCGAGCAGGCTCACATGACGGCCGCCTCGACGCACCGGACTCCCCGGGGAGACACCCCGTACCCCGCCAAGGTCGGAGCGGTCGTCCTCACCATGGGCAACCGGCCCGAGGAGCTGCGCGCGCTGCTCGACTCGGTCGCCAAGCAGAACGGCGACCGGGTCGAGGTCGTCGTCGTCGGCAACGGCTCTCCGCTGCCCGAGCTGACCGGCTTCCCGATGGCCGTCCGCACCGTGGAGCTGCCCGAGAACGTGGGCATCCCGGCCGGCCGCAACGTCGGTATCGAGGCCTTCGGCCCCGGCGGCGGCGAGGTCGACATCCTGCTCTTCCTCGACGACGACGGTCTGCTGCCGAACGTGGACACGGCGGAGCTGTGCCGTGAGGCCTTCGCCGCAGATCCGGAGCTCGGCATCATCAGCTTCCGGATCGCCGACCCCGACACCGGCGTCACCCAGCGCCGGCACGTCCCCCGGCTGCGCGCCTCCGACCCGATGCGCTCCTCGCGGGTCACCACCTTCCTCGGCGGTGCGAACGCGGTCCGTACGACCGTCATCCAGCAGGTCGGCGGGTTGCCGGACGACTTCTTCTACGCCCACGAGGAGACCGACCTCGCCTGGCGGGCCCTCGACGCGGGCTGGATGATCGACTACCGCTCCGACATGGTGCTGTACCACCCGACCACCGCTCCCAGCCGGCATGCGGTGTATCACCGGATGGTCGCCCGGAACCGCGTCTGGCTCGCCCGACGCAACCTCCCCGCCCCGATCGTCCCCGTCTACCTCGGAGTATGGCTGCTGCTCACGCTGGTGCGCCGGCCGTCCCGTCCCGCGCTGCGCGCCTGGCTCGGCGGCTTCCGTGAGGGCTGGACCACTCCGTGCGGTCCCCGTCGCCCCATGAAGTGGCGTACGGTATGGCGGCTGACCCGACTGGGCCGACCTCCTGTGATCTGACAAGCTCGTGTCTGAGAGCATCGGGCGTATTCCGGGCCCGGCAGACGCCACAGGTCCGCTACGCCCGATCCGGCTGTGCATCTGAAGACGAAAGTTTCCTTTGGTGAGTGACACAACGCACGACGGTGCGGTCGCGGTGAGCGCCCCGCCATCCCCCGACGGCGGCCTGTCCCCGGCCGAGCTCGCCGCGAAGTACGGGCTGTCGGTGAGCGGGGCCCGTCCCGGCCTGGTGGAGTACATCCGTCAGCTCTGGGGCAGGCGGCACTTCATCCTGGCCTTCTCACAGGCCAAGCTGACCGCGCAGTACAGCCAGGCGAAGCTGGGCCAGCTGTGGCAGGTGGCGACGCCGCTGCTCAACGCGCTGGTCTACTACTTCATCTTCGGCCTGCTGCTGGGCACCAAGGAGGGGATTCCGCAGAAGGTGTTCGTCCCCTTCCTGGTGACGGGTGTCTTCGTCTTCACCTTCACCCAGAGCTCGGTGATGGCCGGTGTCCGTGCGATCTCCGGCAATCTCGGCCTGGTCAGAGCGCTGCACTTCCCACGCGCCGCACTGCCCGTCTCCTTCGCACTCCAGCAGCTCCAGCAACTGCTGTTCTCCATGATCGTGCTGGTGACCGTGGCAGTGGCCTTCGGCAGTTTCCCCGCGTGGTCGTGGCTGCTGGTGGTCCCCGCGCTGGCCCTGCAGTTCCTGTTCAACACCGGGCTCGCCCTGGCCATGGCGCGGCTGGGCAGCAAGACCCCGGACCTGGCCCAGCTGATGCCGTTCGTGCTGCGGACGTGGATGTACGCCTCCGGCGTGATGTTCAGCATCCCTGCCATGCTCGCGGAGAAGAACGTGCCGGGCTGGGTCACCGATGTGCTCCAGTGGAACCCGGCCGCCGTCTACATGGACCTCGTCCGGTTCGCCATGATCGACGGGTACGGCTCGGAGTACCTGCCGCCGCACGTCTGGGCCGTCGCTGCGGGCTGGGCGGTCCTCGCGGCCGTCGCGGGGTTCGTGTACTTCTGGAAGGCTGAGGAGCGGTACGGCCGTGGCTGAGCAGATCAGTGTGTCCGAGGCGCGGGTGCCCACCGTGATCGCGGACGAGCTGCACATCGTCTACCGGGTCAACGGCGGTCCCCGCGGCAAGGGCAGCGCGACCGCCGCCCTCAGCCGCATGATCGGCCGCAAGGGCCCCGCCGGCGTGCGTGAGGTGCATGCGGTGCGGGGGGTGACGTTCACGGCGTACCGGGGTGAGGCGATCGGTCTGATCGGTTCGAACGGTTCGGGGAAGTCGACGCTGCTGCGGGCGATCGCGGGGTTGCTGCCGGCGGAGCGGGGGAGGGTCTACACCGATGGTCAGCCCTCGCTGCTGGGGGTGA
>NZ_JBQQBW010000110.1:0-21052 GCF_052245415.1 Streptomyces sp. 8N706
AGGAGCGCATCCGGGAACTGCGCAAGGAGGCGGGCACGGTCTTCCTGGTCAGCCACAACAACAAGTCGATCCGGGACACCTGCGACCGGGTGCTGTGGCTGGAGAAGGGCGAACTCGTCATGGACGGGCCCACCGACGAGGTCATCAAGGCCTACGAGAAGGAGACGGGGAAGTAGCCGCCGGGACGTAGCCGCTCTCCGCCGCGCTCGATGACATGGAGGCCCTCGCCGGGCGGACCGGCGGGGGCCTTGCCGCCGCGGTGAACCGCGGGCGAATCCGGCGCGTCCCGGGAGCGTTCGACCGTCACCCGATATTGCCCTGCCCGGGCACCGCCCCCGCGTTTCCGGGCTGCTGTACGGCGTAAGCTGTACCGGGGCTGATTCGCGGCAAGTCGGGCGATACGACTCGGTACCCGCTCCCGATGGCGGACATCGCCGCAGGCGAGCGGGCGGCGTGTCCGAAATAGGATGTTCTGGGTCGGCAGTGTAGAACGGGAGATATGACGGCTATGGCTACGGGTACTCTCCGGCTCCGAGGCATGTGCGCCGTCCCTCGCCCGGGTGCGCCCCTGGCCTCCGGCACGGGCGCCGCGCGAACCTCCGCCGTGATCGCCCCCGCTCCGGCCGCTGTGGCGGGCGTATCCGGGGAGTCCGGCCCGCGGAGCGCCGTGCCGGGCAGGCCCCTGTGACCGCCGGGACGGCCGAGCACACACGGGCCGTACTCGACAAGGCCGCCCGTGAGAACTTCCCCGTCGCACCCCGCTTCCTGCCTCGCGTCTGGCGTGCGGACCTCATGGCGGTCTACGGCTACGCCCGCCTCGTCGACGACATCGGCGACGGCGACCTCGCCCCCGGCGGCACCGACGCCGCGCTGCTCGGGCTCGACCGCGGCCGCGCCGAGGACCGGCTCGCTCTGCTCGATGCCTTCGAGGCCGACCTGCACCGGGTGTTCGACGGCTCCGCCGAGGGCCCGCGCCACCCGCTGCTGAGCGCGCTCAGGCCGGCCGTACGCCGCTGCCGGCTCACCCCCCAGCCGTTCCTGGGCCTGATCGAAGCGAATCGCCAGGACCAGCACGTCCGCCGTTATGCCACCTTCGACGACCTTCTCGCCTACTGCGAGCTGTCCGCCAACCCCGTCGGCCGGCTCGTCCTCGGCGTCACCGGCTCCATCACCCCCGAGCGAGTGCGCCGCTCCGACGCCATCTGCACCGCACTGCAGATCGTCGAGCACCTCCAGGACGTCGCCGAGGACCTCGGCCGCGACCGGATCTATCTCCCCGCCGAGGACATGAAGCGCCTCGGCGTCACCGAGTCCGACCTCGCCGCCCCCACCGGAAGCGCCCGGGTGCGCGGACTGATCGCGTACGAGGCCGCACGCGCCCGGCAGCTGCTGGATGAGGGCGCCCCCCTGGTGGGCAGCGTCCACGGCAGGCTCAAGCTGCTGCTCGCCGGATTCGTGGCCGGCGGGCGCGCCGCGCTGAAGGCGGTCGCCGCGGCCGGCCACGACGTACTCCCCGGACCGCCCAAGCCCACCAAGCTCGACCTCGTGCGCGAGGTGGGGGCGACACTGCGAAGAGAGGGGTGAGCCGGACCGTGGACGGATCCGCACACGTGTCCGCCCCGGTACTCGCTGCGTACAGCTACTGCGAGGCCGTGACGGGACAGCAGGCCCGCAACTTCGCGTACGGCATCAGACTGCTGCCGGCCGACAAGCGGCAGGCCATGTCGGCGCTCTACGCCTTCTCGCGCCGCGTCGACGACATCGGCGACGGCGGCCTCGCCCCGGAGGCCAAGCAGGCGCGGCTCGAGAACACCCGGGCCCTCCTCGCCCGCATCCGCGACGGCCGGATCGACCCCGACGACACCGACCCCGTCGCCGTGGCCCTCGCCCACGCAGCCGGGCGTTTCCCGATCCCGCTGGCCGGCCTCGACGAACTCATCGACGGCGTGCTGATGGATGTGCGCGGCGAGACGTACGAGACCTGGGACGACCTCGAGGTCTACTGCCGGTGTGTCGCGGGGGCGATCGGCCGCCTCTCGCTCGGTGTGTTCGGCACGGTGGCCGCCCCCGGACTCGGCGCGCACGAGGCGGAACGCGCTCCCGAGTACGCCGATACGCTCGGGCTCGCCCTCCAGCTCACCAATATCCTCCGGGACGTCCGCGAGGACGCCGGAAACGGCCGCACCTACCTGCCCGCGGAGGACCTCGCCAAGTTCGGCTGCTCCGCGGGGTTCGGGAGCGTCCTTCCCCCGGCAGGCGCCGACTTCGGCGGCCTCATCCAGTTCGAGGTCCGGCGCGCCCGCACCCTCTTCGCCGAGGGCTTCCGCCTGCTGCCCCTGCTCGACCGGCGCAGCGGAGCCTGCGTGGCCGCGATGGCCGGTATCTACCGCCGGCTGCTGGACCGTATCTCCCGCGACCCGCAGGCCGTGCTGCGCGGCCGTGTCTCCCTTCCGGGGCGCGAGAAGGCGTACGTCGCCGTGCGCGGTCTGTCGGGACTGGACGCCCGGCACATCACCCGCCGGACGGTCCGGAGGCGCGCCTGATGCCGCCGACCCGCGCCCCCTTGACGGGCGTCTGCCCGGTCTGTTCCCCCGGGGCGGCGATGCCCGGGCCCTCATGCCACGGGCCGGGCACGCCCGTTGCCGCCGGGGCACGTCGTCCGGCGGCCGCCGGGCCGACGGCCGGAGGAGCGCCGCACGGTGGCGGACCGGTCTCGTGGCGGGCCTGCTCCGGCGGCGCTGTGCCGGGCTGCGTGCGGGGGAGGCGGATGCCGTACGGTCGCGTGGGGCGGAGCCGCCGGGCCGGTGTCCACAACCGGCGGGCAACCCTCCGTCGGGCGGCCGCGTCGTTGAGGGAGGCGGCTGCCCGCCGTCACCGCCGTGACGCGTCCGCAGGGGAGGACGTATGACACAGGACAGCACACGGCCCGATCCCTACCGCGGCCCGGCGGTGCCCGGCCGGGCGGAGGCGGGGGAGCACAGCGCCACCGTCATCGGCGGTGGCATCGCGGGCATCACCGCGGCGCTCGCGCTCGCCGACTCCGGAGTGCGGGTGACCCTGGTCGAGGGGCGTCCGCGCCTCGGTGGCCTCGCCTTCTCCTTCCGCCGCCGCGGCGCGGCCGGGGAGCTCACCGTCGACAACGGCCAGCACGTCTATCTCCGCTGTTGCACCGCCTACCGCTGGTTCCTCGACCGTATCGGCGGCACCCGGCTCGCCCCGTTGCAGGAGCGGCTGGAGGTGCCCGTCCTCGACGTCGGCCCCGGGCAGGGCCGCCGGCTCGGACGATTGCGCCGCACCGCGCTGCCCGTACCGCTGCACCTCGCGGGCGGCCTCGCCCGTTACCCGCACCTCTCGCTCGCCGAGCGCCTCGGGGTCGCCCGCGCCGCCCTCGCCCTCAAGGGCCTGGACCCGGCCGACCCGGCGCTGGACGGCACCGACTTCGCCGGCTGGCTGCACCGTCAGGGCCAGTCCCCACGCGCTGTCGAAGCCCTCTGGGACCTCGTCGGTGTGGCGACCCTCAACGCCCGCGCAGGCCAGGCCTCCCTGGGGCTGGCCGCCATGGTCTTCAAGACGGGCCTGCTCTCCGAGCCGGGCGCCGCGGACATCGGCTGGGCCCATGTGCCGCTCGGCGATCTGCACGACACGCTGGCCCGCGCCGCGCTCGAACGGGCAGGCGTACGCACCGTGCTGCGGGGCCGTGTCCAGGCCGTCACCCCCGCGCCCGACGGGGGTTGGCACATCGAGGTGAACCACGGTCCGGCCACCGCCGGCCGGCTGCACGCCGACACCGTCGTCCTCGCCGTGCCCCAGCACGAAACCCGCCGGCTGCTGCCCCAGGGAGCCCTCGACGAACCCGAGCGGCTCCTCGGCATCGGCACCTCGCCGATCCTCAACATCCATGTCGTCTACGACCGCACGGTGCTGCGCCGGCCGTTCTTCGCCGCGCTCGGCACCCCGGTCCAATGGGTGTTCGACCGTACGGCCGCATCCGGACTCACCGGCGGCGGCCAGTACCTGGCGCTGTCGCAGTCCGCGGCCCACGACGAGATCGACACCCCCGCCGCCGTTCTGCGCGGGCGCTATCTGCCCGAGATGGAACGACTGCTGCCCGCCGCCCGGGGCACGCGGGTGAGAGACTTCTTTGTCACCCGGGAACGGACAGCGACGTTCGCCCCGGCACCGGGCGTCGGACGGCTCCGCCCAGGGGCCCGTACCCGCGCACCCGGCCTCTACCTGGCGGGTGCGTGGACCGACACAGGTTGGCCCGCGACCATGGAAGGCGCCGTCCGCAGCGGTATCACCGCGGCGCGCGCGGCGCTCTCCGAACCAGGCCGCCCGCACCACAACCCTCCCCCTGCCTTCCGGCCGGGGCATCCGCAGCAGGAGGCGGCATGACGGCGTTTGTACAGGGGACGGAGCCCCGCACCCCCGGGACCACAGGACACCGAGGAGAGACCGTGCCTACCGTGTCCTCGGAGAGTCCTGCCATCGACACCGCGGGCGTGACCGCGCTGCTGGAGCGCGGGCGGACGCTCGCCATCCCGGTGCTGCGCGCCGCGGTGGACCGGCTCGCGCCGCCCATGGACACCGTCGCCGCCTACCACTTCGGCTGGATCGACGCCGCCGGCCGGCCGGCCGAGGGGGACGGTGGCAAGGCCGTACGCCCCGCTCTCGCCCTGCTGTCCGCGGAGGCCGCGGGCGCGCCGCCCGAGGTGGGCATCCCCGGCGCGGTCGCCGTGGAGCTGGTGCACAACTTCTCGCTGCTGCACGACGACCTGATGGACGGCGACGAGCAGCGCCGCCACCGGGACACCGTATGGAAGGTCCACGGGCCCGCGCAGGCCATCCTGGTCGGCGACGCGCTCTTCGCCCTCGCCAACGAGATCCTGCTCGAACTGGGCACCGTCGACGCCGGGCGCGCGACCCGGCGGCTCACCACCGCCACCCGCAAGCTCATCGACGGCCAGGCCCAGGACATCTCCTACGAGCACCGTGAGCGGGTCACCGTCGAGGAGTGCCTGGAGATGGAGGGCAACAAGACGGGTGCCCTGCTGGCCTGTGCCGTCTCCATCGGCGCGGTCCTCGGCGGCGCCGACGACCGGATGGCCGACACCCTCGAGGCGTACGGGTACCACCTCGGCCTCGCCTTCCAGGCGGTCGACGACCTGCTCGGCATCTGGGGCGACCCGGAGGCCACCGGCAAGCAGACCTGGAGCGACCTGCGGCAGCGCAAGAAGTCCCTCCCGGTCGTGGCGGCGCTCGCCGCGGGCGGACACGCATCCGAGCGGCTCGCCGAACTCCTCGCCGCGGACGCCAAGAGCACCGACCTCGACACCTTCGACGAGCAGGCGTTCGCCACCCGTGCGGCGCTCATCGAGGAGGCGGGCGGCCGGGAGTGGACCTCCCAGGAGGCCCGGCGGCAGCACGCGACCGCCGTCGGAGCGCTGGACCGGGTGGAGATGCCCGCGCGGATCCGGGAGCAGCTCGTGGCGCTCGCGGACTTCGTGGTCGTACGGCAGCGATGAACCGCCGTGCGGCGGCGGTGAACCGCCGTGCCGCAGCGATGAACCGCCGTGCGGCGATGGCGATTCGCTGTGCGGCGGCTGACCGCGCTGCCGCGGCGATGAACAACAACCCCATATAGCTCGCAGTCGCCGGCCGGCGCCCTGCCCCCGCAGTACGGGGTCCGGGCGCCGGCCGACGGCAGGCCCCAGCACAGCAGAGGACTCACTGCCCGAAGGGGAAGCCATGACAGCGACGACCGACGGAGGCAGCGGGGCGCTACCGCCCGGTGCACCGGCCACGAGGCCGCCCGGACCGACCACTCCGGCCGGCGGGCCCGCCGGAGCCCCGGGAGCTCCGAGAGCCCCCAGGACTCCCGGCCCCACCGGGACGCGCGACGCGGCCGAGCGGGCGGCCGCCCGCGCCGTACGGAACCTGCTCGACCGGCAGGACGCGCAAGGGTGGTGGAAGGGCGACCTCCAGACCAACGTCACCATGGACGCCGAGGACCTGATGCTCCGCCAGTTCCTGGGCATCAGGGACGTGAGGACCACCGAGGCCGCCGCCCGCTTCATCCGCTCCGAGCAGCGTGAGGACGGCACCTGGGCGACCTTCCACGGCGGACCCGGTGAACTCTCCGCGACCGTCGAGGCCTACGTCGCCCTCCGGCTCGCCGGCGACGAGCCCGGCGCCCCGCACATGGCCGCCGCCTCGGCCTGGGTGCGCGACCGTGGCGGCATCGCCGCCACCCGGGTCTTCACGCGCGTCTGGCTTGCGCTCTTCGGCTGGTGGAGCTGGGACGAACTGCCAGAACTGCCACCCGAGTTGATGTATTTGCCGAAGTGGTTCCCGCTCAACATCTACGACTTCGGCTGCTGGGCGCGGCAGACCATCGTGCCCCTCACCGTCGTCTCGGCTGTACGCCCCGTACGTCCCGCGCCGTTCCCCCTCGACGAACTCCACGTCGTTCCGTCCGGCCCCGGGGGCTCCGCCCGCCCCGTACCGGCGCGACGCAGGGCCCCGGCCAAAGGCTGGGACGGCTTCTTCCAGGGCCTGGACCGGGCCCTGCACGCCTACCACAAGGTGGCCATCCGCCCGTTGCGGCGGGCCGCGCTGGGCAGCTGCGCCCGCTGGATCATCGAGCGTCAGGAGAACGACGGCTGCTGGGGCGGCATCCAGCCGCCCGCCGTGTACTCCCTGATCGCCCTGCATCTGCTCGGCTACGACCTGGACCACCCCGTGCTGCGCGCCGGGCTGGAGTCGCTGGACCGTTACGCCGTATGGCGCGAGGACGGCAGCCGGATGATCGAGGCCTGCCAGTCGCCGGTCTGGGACACCTGTCTGGCCACCATCGCACTGGCCGACGCGGGCGTACCCGCCGACGACCCGGCGCTGGTGAAGGCCGCCGACTGGATGCTGGCCGAGCAGGTCGTACGCCCCGGGGACTGGTCGGTGCGGCGGCCGGGACTCCCGCCGGGCGGCTGGGCGTTCGAGTTCCACAACGACAACTACCCGGACATCGACGACACGGCCGAGGTCGTTCTGGCGCTGCGCCGCGTACGGCATCCCGACCCGGTACGGGTCGAGGCCGCGATCCGGCGCGGGGTGCGCTGGACGCTGGGCATGCAGTCGAGGAACGGCGCCTGGGGAGCCTTCGACGCCGACAACACCAGCGCCTTTCCCAACCGGCTGCCGTTCTGCGACTTCGGCGAGGTCATCGACCCGCCGTCCGCGGACGTCACCGCGCACGTCGTGGAGATGCTCGCCGGTGAGGACCGGGCACTCGACGGCCGCACCCGGCGCGGTGTGCGGTGGCTGCTGGCCGGACAGGAGGAGAGCGGAGCCTGGTTCGGCCGCTGGGGCACCAACTACGTCTACGGCACCGGCTCCGTCGTCCCGGCGCTGGTGGCCGCCGGGCTTCCTGCCTCGCACCCGGCGATCCGCCGCGCCGTCGGCTGGCTGGAGAGCGTCCAGAACGACGACGGGGGCTGGGGCGAGGACCAGCGCTCGTACCCCGACCCCGAGTGGATCGGCCGCGGCGCGTCGACCGCCTCGCAGACCGGCTGGGCGCTGCTCGCTCTGCTCTCCGCCGGTGAGCGGGACGGGCGTGCCGTGGAGCGCGGGATCGCATGGCTGGCCCGGACGCAGCGCGAGGACGGCACCTGGGACGAGCCGTACTTCACCGGCACCGGCTTTCCCTGGGACTTCTCGATCAACTATCACCTCTACCGGCAGGTCTTCCCGCTCACGGCCCTCGGCCGTTATCTGTACGGGGTCCATGGCACCGGCGCCGGGGCCGTCGGGGCGGCCGCCGGGCCGCCAGGGGGTCTCCGGACCGATCCGCAGGCGCCCTGATGGCCCCGGCCCCCGGCGGCGGACCCCTGGTGATCGCCTGCGCCCTGGGCATCGAACGCTTCGCGCTGCGCAGCGGCGACCGTAGTGGTGCGACCGGACCGCTGACCGTACTGCGCACCGGAATGGGCCCGCACGCGGCGGAGCGCACGGTGCTCCGCACGCTGCGCGACGACCCGGTGAACCGGGGCGCCGCCGTGATCGCCACCGGCTTCTGCGCCGGTCTCGCCTCCGGGATGCACCCCGGCGACCTGGTCGTCGCCGACGAGACACGGGACGCCGAGGGCCGGATCGTCTGTACGGGGACCGGTGTGCTGGTCGAGGCGCTCGCCGGGCTCGTCCGGGACCGCCCCGGGTGCGCCATCCACAGCGGCCCGCTGACCGGCTCCGACCATGTGGTGCGGGGGGCGGAGCGGGCCGAGCTGCGGGCGGCGGGCGCCATCGCGGTGGACATGGAGTCCGCGGCCACCCTGCGCAGCGCCACACGGGTACCCCGGGACGGGGGCCGCGGGAGTCACGGGCACCGCCCGGTTGCGGCCGTACGGGTGGTCGTGGACGCTCCTGAGCATGAGCTAGTCCGTATTGGGACACTTCGCGGTGGAATATCAGCTTTCCGCGTACTGCGTGCTGTCCTTCCGGCTTTCTTCGAATGGCACCGTTCTCTGTTGCTCCCCTGGAGGTGAGCTAGATGGCCATGCCGCTCCGTCAGTCCATCCGCGTCGGGACGTATCTCGTCGAACAGAAGATCCGGCGGCGGGAGAAGTTTCCGCTGATCGTCGAGCTCGAACCACTGTTCGCCTGCAATCTCAAGTGCGAGGGCTGCGGAAAGATCCAGCATCCGGCCGGTGTGCTGAAGCAGCGCATGCCGGTCGCCCAGGCGGTCGGCGCCGTGCTGGAGTCCGGCGCGCCGATGGTGTCCATCGCGGGCGGCGAACCCCTGATGCACCCGCAGATCGACGAGATCGTCCGGCAGCTGGTGGCCAAGCGGAAATACGTCTTCCTGTGCACCAACGCGCTGCTCCTCCGCAAGAAGATCGACAAGTTCACCCCCTCGTCGTACTTCGCCTTCGCGGTGCACATCGACGGGCTGCGCGAGCGGCACGACGAGTCCGTCGCCAAGGAAGGGGTGTTCGACGAGGCGGTGGCGGCGATCAGGGAGGCCAAGCGCCGGGGTTTCCGCACCACCACCAACTCGACGTTCTTCAACACCGACACGCCGCAGACGGTCGTCGAGGTGCTCAACTACCTCAACGACGACCTGATGGTCGACCAGATGATGATTTCGCCTGCCTATGCCTACGAAAAAGCCCCCGACCAGGAGCATTTCCTCGGGGTCGAGCAGACCCGGGAGCTGTTCAGGAAGTCCTTCGCGGACGGCAACCGCCGCCGCTGGCGGCTCAACCACAGCCCGCTCTTCCTGGACTTCCTGGAAGGCAAGGCGGATTTCCCGTGCACGGCCTGGGCGATCCCCAACTACTCACTCTTCGGCTGGCAGCGGCCCTGCTACCTGATGGCGGACGGCTACGTGCCCACGTACAAGGAGCTGATCGAGGAGACCGACTGGGACGCCTACGGGCGCGGCAAGGACGCCCGCTGCGCGAACTGCATGGCGCACTGCGGCTACGAGCCGACCGCTGTCCTCGCCACCATGGGATCCCTCAAGGAATCCCTGCGGGCGGCACGCGACACCGTCGGCGGAAACCTCAGGTGACGTTGACCGCGGTCCGAACCGCCGCAGCGCCGCCCGCAGTTCCTCGCCACACACCGGCGAGGAGAGGCCCCGGCCGGCCTCGCGCTCACCCCGGCGCCGACACACCCTGGCCGGCCGCGCTCGGCAAGGCCAGGACCGCGGACGGTCGGCGCCTCCCCGGCAGGCCGGGAGTGGCCCACGGTCATGAGGAGAGTGATGCATGACATCCGCTGAGTCCATCGGGTCCGAGGAGCCGACCGAACCCGACGGCACGGCCCCGAAGGGCTTCGACCTGGGCAAGCTGCTGGCCGAGCGCGGCGCCGAGCGATACGACCTGCACGCCCGGCACCTCAACCACCAGCTGCCGCGCATGCTGCACACCATCGGCTTCGACAAGGTGTACGAGCGGGCCGAGGGCGCCTACTTCTGGGACGCCGACGGGCAGGAGTACCTCGATATGCTCGCCGGCTTCGGCGTGATGGGACTCGGCCGCCACCACCCGGTCGTACGCAAGGCCCTCCACGACGTCCTCGACGCCTCACTCGCCGACCTCACCCGCTTCGACTGCCAACCGCTGCCCGGTCTCCTCGCCGAGCGTCTGCTCGGCCACGCCCCGCATCTGGACCGGGTGTTCTTCGGCAACAGCGGTACGGAGGCGGTGGAGACCGCGCTGAAGTTCGCCCGCTACGTCACCGGGCGGCCGCGGATCCTCTACTGCACACACGGCTTCCACGGGCTGACCACCGGCTCGCTCTCCGTCAACGGTGAGGACGGCTACCGCGACGGCTTCGGCCCGCTGCTGCCCGACACGGCCATCCCCCTCGGCGATCTCGGAGCCCTGGAGCGGGAGCTGGAGCGCGGGGATGTCGCCGCACTGATCGTCGAGCCGATCCAGGGCAAGGGGGTCCACGCCGCGCCTCCCGGCTTCCTGCTCGCCGCCCAGCGGCTGCTGCACCGGCACCGGGCGCTGCTGATCGCCGACGAGGTGCAGACCGGTCTCGGCCGGACCGGGGACTTCTTCGCCTATCAGCACGAGGAGGGCGTCGAACCCGACCTGGTGTGCGTCGCCAAGGCGCTCTCCGGCGGGTACGTCCCGGTCGGCGCCACCCTCGGCAAGGACTGGATCTTCAAACAGGTCTACTCCGCGATGGACCGCGTGCTGGTCCACTCCGCCAGCTTCGGAGCCAACGCCCAGGGGATGGCGGCCGGGCTCGCCACCCTCGCGGTGATGGAGGACGAGGGGATCGTCGCCAACGCCCGGCACACCGGTGACCTGCTGCGCTCGCGGCTGGCCGCGCTCGTGGACCGCTACGAGCTGCTGCACGATGTCCGCGGCCGCGGGCTGATGGTCGGCATCGAGTTCGGACGGCCGGCGTCGCTCGTTCTGCGCAGCCGCTGGGCGATGCTCCAGGCCGCCCGCAAGGGCCTCTTCGCACAGATGGTGGTCGTACCGCTGCTGCGGCGCCACCGCATCCTCACCCAGGTCTCCGGGGACCGTATGGAGGTGATCAAGCTGATCCCACCGCTGATCATCGGCGAGCGCGAGGTGGACCGTTTCGTCGATGCCTTCACCGACGTCATGGACGACGCCCACAGCGGAGCGGGGCTGCTGTGGGACTTCGGCCGCACGCTGGTGAAGCAGGCGGTCGCCCAGCGGTGACTGTTTGCCCCCTAGGCAAACAATTTGCCCGTGGGGCGGGGCTCTGGCTCAATCGGCGCCCCGCCGCTCAGCCGGTGACGCTCAGTCGCTGACGAGGAGACGCTCGCGCAGCCGCTCGCGGTCCGCCGGGCCGAACTTCAGCCCCTTGCCGAGGTAGTCGTCCACCGTGCCCCAGACCTCCTCGATCGTGGCGAAGGCCGCGTGCAGATACTCGGTGCGGGCGTCGAAGAGGGGGCTCAGCAGCTGCCTGACCTCATCGGACATGGGGGCTTCGGAGTTGTCGCTCCGGCGGATCTGGTAGCGGCGGTGGGCGGCGTTGCTCGCCAGGTAGTCGGTCTCGATGGCGTCCCGTTCGACGCCCAGGGCCAGCAGCGTCACGGCGACCGACAGACCCGCCCGGTCCTTCCCCGCCGCACAGTGCATCAGCGCCGGAACGCTGTCCTCGGCCATCGCATGCAGCACCCGGCTGTGCTCCGCGGTACGGGTCCGGATGATCTGGCGGTAGGTACGGGTCATCCTGGCCGCCGCCTTGCCGTCGCCGAGCCCTGTCCGCAGCTCGTCCAGCTGGCCGTCGCGCACCATCTTCCAGAACTCGGCACCGTGCGCCGGGTCGGTCAGCGGGATGTTGACATGGCGTACGCCCGGCAGCGCGACGTCCGGACCCTCGAGGGCCACATCCGCGGAATTGCGGAAGTCGAAGATGGTGTGCAGACCGAGTGAGCCCAGGATCTCGGCGTCCTCGGAGGTTGCGCTCGCCAGGTGGCCGCTACGGTAGAGGGCACCCTCCCGGACGCGCCTGCCGTCCACGGTCGGCAGTCCGCCGACGTCACGGAAGTTGCGCACGCCCGAGAGCTCGGGTTCGGTCGACGGGGCCTGCGGGACCTGCGGCGTCTGCGTCACGGGCGCTCCTCGCGGTCGGCCGTCGACGCGGCCCGCCGACGAGGTGACATGTCGACGATACGATATTGATTGCTGGGGCAACCAAGCCGGTGACAGCGGTTCCCCTCCGTGTCACCGACGTCGGCGCGGTATCGGCACCTCGGGGCGCGTATCCGATGCGCTCCGGCCGGACCGTCCTGCCGCACGAACAGCGGGGGCATGGGGGCGGGCCGTTGCGCCGAGTGGTGGATGAGACGCACGCCACGTCTGACCAGCGGCGAATTACGGTCGCGTAAGTAGCCGGTCGAGGTGAATCATGTGCCGACGTGGCAGATGATTCGACATCCTTCACCAGTGGCGTCATCGGGTCGTACACGGCCGTCGGGGACAGCTTCACCGAGGGCGTCGGCGACCCCGGCCCCGGCGGCGTGTTCATCGGCTGGGCCGACCGTCTCGCTGTCCTCCTCTCCGATCAGCGCCCCGGCTCCGCACGTCCGGGAGGCTCCGCTCCCGGGGACTTCCGCTACGCCAACCTGGCGGTCCGCGGCAAGCTGCTCGACCAGATCGTCGACGACCAGCTGCCGCGCGCCAAGGAACTCGGTCCCGACCTCGTGAGCTTCTGCGCGGGCGGTAACGACATCCTCCGGCCGGGCAGCGATCCCGACGATGTGGCCGAGCGCTTCGAGGCGGCGGTCGCCGATCTCACCGGCTCCGTCGGCACCGTGATGGTCTGTACCGGCTTCGACACCCGCGGTGTGCCGGTGCTCCGCCATCTCCGCGGCAAGATCGCCACGTACACGGCCCATGTACGGGCCATCGCCGACCGCTACGACTGCCCGGTGCTGGACCTGTGGTCGTTGCGCTCCGTACAGGACCGGCGTGCCTGGGACGCCGACCGGCTGCACCTGTCGCCGGACGGGCACACCCGGGTCGCTCTGCGGGCCGCCCAGGTCCTCGGGCTCCCCGTACCGGCCGACCCCGACCAGCCCTGGCCACCGGAGCCGCAGCGGGGCGCCGCCGAGGTGCGCCGGGACAACGTCCAGTGGGCGCGCGAGCATCTGGTGCCGTGGATCGGACGGCGGCTGCGCGGTGAGTCGTCGGGGGACCATGTGGAGCCCAAGCGCCCGGACCTGCTGCCGCTGTAGCGCTGTGCCCCGCCCGGCGCTTCGGCGTCGGTGGGGCGGGGTCGCGAGGCCGCCGGAACGCGTGCGCGAAGTGCGCGGGCCGTCGCGGTGGCCGAGGTGCGCGAGGCCGTCGGGGTGGGGGACGTGCGCGAGGCACCGGGAGGGACGGGACGTGCTGTGAGGCCCTACGGGGCCGGGGACGCGCGCGGCCCTCGGGAGATGCCCGGCGGAAGCGGCCGTTCCCTGCGTGCCGGGCGGCGGTCAGCGGCTCACTGTCGCCGGTGCGGACCGTGGGGGGCCGGACAGCAGGCCAGTTCGGCCCAGACGACATGTCCCCGGCCGTTCTCTCCCGGCCGTACGCCCCACTCCTCCGACAGCGCGTCGACCAGCAGCAGACCGCGTCCGCTCTCACCGTCCACATCACCCGACCCGGGGTGGGGCTCGGTGGCGGTGCAGCCCTCGTCCGTCACCTCCACGCGCAACCGCGCCCCGAGGACCCGCAGTTCGCAGCCGATCTTCTCGCTGTCGGTGTGGCGCACGGCGTTGGTGACCAGTTCGGAGACGATCAACTCGGCACTGTCACGGCACTCTTGGTCGGCTCCCCAGGCGCGCAGCCGCTCCAGGGTGCGTCGTCGTGCTTCGGCGACGGAGGTGCGCAGCGCCGGCAGCTGGAACGCATCCTGGCGCTCCACGGCGAGACAGCCGCCGTGGTCCGCTAACCGGAGAACGTCATGGAAGGAAGCCACTCCGTAACTATGCGCGCGCCGACTCACGTATGGCAAGGTTCAATCTGTAATTTGCAGAAACGTTTGGGACAGTCTGTCGACACAACTGACGGCATGACACACTGCGTCTTGTGACGACAGTTGGAGAGGAACGGTAGTGGCGGACACGCGGCCCGGCGGCGCCCCCACCGTCCTGCGCATGGTGCTGGGCAAGCGCCTGCAGGACCTCCGGGAGAAGGCAGGACTGTCCTATGAGGAAGCGGGCCGGGCGCTCGACGTCACGCACGCCACGATCCGCAGGATGGAGAAGGCCGAAGTCGGCCTGAAGATCCCGTACGTCGAGAAGTTCCTTCTCACCTACGGCGTCACCGAAGAGGAGGAACTCGAGGGTTTTCTGTCCCTGGCACGGGAGGCGAACCGGCGCGGCTGGTGGTACCGCTTCCGCGATGTTCTGCCCGAGTGGTTCAGCGCGTTCGTCAGCCTGGAGGGCGAGGCCAACCTCATCCGGGCCTACGAACCGCACTACGTCCCCGGGCTGCTGCAGACACCCGGCTACGCCCGGGCGGTGCTGCGCGCCGGAATGCCCCATGCCGCGGACGACGAGATCGACCGCCTCGTCGCCCTCCGCATCGAGCGCCAGAGCCTGTTGACCAAGGCTGCCGCGCCGCTGCTGTGGGTCGTCATCGACGAGACGGTGCTGCGCCGGCCCATCGGGGGGCCCGGCGTCATGCGGGAGCAGGTGGACCGGCTGATCGACGCCTCGTCGATGCCGAACGTACGGCTGCAGGTCATGCCGTTCGCCGCAGGCCCCCACCCGGCGATGTACGGGCCTTTCCATATCTTCCGGTTCCCCATCCAGGAGCTCCCGGACATCGCCTACACGGAAAGTCTGCTGGGCGGCGTCTACTTCGACCAACGCGACGACGTCTCGGCGTTCCTGGAGGCTCTGGACCGGATGTGTGCGCAGGCCCCGCCGGCCCACACCACAGAGGGCTACCTGGGTGGAATGCGCAAGGAGATCTGACCAGATGGGTCGCATATACAACGGCATGCCGGCCAAGGACCTCGGTACCGAGGGCTGGCACAAGCCGTGGAGCGGCGGCAACGGGGGAAGCTGTCTCGAGGCCATGAAGCTGAGTGACGGCAGGGTGGCACTGCGCCAGTCGACGGATCCGGACGGACCCGCCCTGATCTACACCCACCACGAGATCGAGACGTTCATTCAGGGCGCGAAGGCCGGCGACGCCGACTTCCTGCTGGCATGACGGGGATTGAGCACCGAAGGGAGAGCGGCGTGACCGATCAGGGTTTCTCCGCCGAGGAGATAGACACGAGCAGGCCGCACCCTGCCCGGATGTACGACTACTATCTGGGTGGCCGGGACAACTACCAGGTGGACCGCGAGGCCGCGGAGCGTGTCGTCGCCGAGATCCCGGAGATCCACGCCGCGGCGCGGATGAACCGGGCCTTCCTCGAACGGGCTGTCCGCTTCGTCGTGGAGCGCGGCATGCGCCAGATCATCGACATCGGGACGGGCATCCCCACCTCGCCCAACCCCCATGAGATCGCCCGGGAGATCGCGCCGGACGTACGGGTCGCGTACATCGACAACGACCCCATCGTCGCCTCGCACGCGGGCGCGCGACTGGTCGGCACCCCGGACACGGGGTTCGCCCTGGCCGACGTCCGCAAGCCCGAATCGATACTGGAGCACCCGACGGTCCGGGAGCTGATCGACTTCGACCGGCCGGTGGCCGTGCTGCTGGCGGCCGTCCTGCACTTCGTCACGGACGAGGAGGCCCCGGCCCGGGTCGTCGCCACCCTGAGCGAGGCGCTGCCCGCCGGCAGCCATCTGGTGCTGTCCCACGTCACGACGGACTGCCACCCCGGCGGCATCCCCGGGGTCCTCGAGGTCTACGAGAACGCCACCGCCACACTGAACCCGCGCTCGCACGCCGAGATCCTGCCGTTCTTCGAGGGGTTCCGGGTGCTGGAACCCGGGCTGGTGCAGGTGCCGCTGTGGCGGCCCGACAGCTCACCCCCACCGGCCGGTGCCCTCAGCGGGATCGGGTTCTACGGCGGGGTCGCCGTCAAGGACTGAGGGCGCCGCCGGGCGGGCCCCGGTACCCGCGCACTGCGGGCCGGCGCCGCTGCCCGCCGGACCGGAGGGCTCCGGTCGGCGCGGCTGCGGTGTGGCCCGGTGGCCCGGTCCGGTGGCCACCGGTATCTGCCACGGTGTGGCCGGTGGCCGGTGGCCGGTGTCGCGAGGGCTTCCGCCGGTCGGACGTCGTGGCGTGCGCCACGACGTCGGGCCCGCCGGGTGCGCGTCGGCCCTCGCGTCCGGGTCCGGCATCTCAGCACCCTGCCCGAAGGGAGAGGCAGCGCAGGTCAGCGCGGTGATGTCACATTTTTGGGGTGCTGTTCCGTCCTGGATGGTGACAGCACACACAACGCATCCCACGGAGGCCCCCATGGCCCGCATCTCCCTCGACCCTCCCCGCACGCTCCTCGTCCGCCTCGCCGAGTGGTACTCCCGCCGGACCTACGGCAAGGTCCTCGACCCGGTCCACGCCCTCGCCCACCACCCGGGCGTCCTCACCGCCGACGCCCGCTTCGAGCGGTCGATCGCCCGGTGGGACAAGCTCGACCCGGGTCTGAAGGCCCTCGCCCTGATGGCGACGTCCGCCGCCATCGGCTGCTCGTGGTGCCTGGACTTCGGCTACTGGGAGAGCCGCCGGCACGGCATGGACCACCGTAAGCTGCAGGAAGTGCCGATCTGGCGGCAGAGCGACGTCTACACTCCGCTGGAGCGTGACGTCATGGAGTACGCGGAGGCCGTGACCGCGACTCCGCCGACCGTCGACGACACACTCGTGGACCGGCTCCGCGAGCATCTCGGAGAGGCCGAACTGGTGGAACTGACCGCGATGGTGGGGGTGGAGAACCTGCGCTCGCGGATCAACACGGCGCTCGGCCTGACCAGCCAAGGATTCAAGGACACTTGTGACATCCCAGTACCGAACTGATCCCAGTCCCACAGGCCCTGACGGGTCCGGTGAGCCGCCGTACGACGTCCTCGTCGTCGGCGGCTCCGGAGTGGACACCGTCGTACGCGTGGACGCGCTGCCCGTGCCGTACGCCGACTCCTACGGCGTGCCGCCGATCCGCGAGTGGGCCGGACACACCGGCACCGGTGTGGCGCTCGGCTGCGCCGCGCTCGGACTGGCCACCGGTTTCCTCGACTTCGTGGGGGACGATCCGCAAGGGGCGCTGGTGCGCGAGCGGCTGGCCGGCAGCACGGTGCGCTTCCACCCGCTGGTCTCGCCGTACGGCACCCGCCGCGCGGTGAATCTCGTGGACGCCGCCGGCCGCCGCAGCTCCTTCTACGACGGCCGCGACCCGCTGGATCTGCGGATGCCGCCCGAGCACTATCTGCCGCATCTGCGGCGGGCCCGCCATGTCCATCTGTCGATCATGCACTTCGCACGCTTCCTCTACGACGATCTGGCGGCGCTCGGTGTCCCCGTCTCCACCGATCTGCACGACTGGGACGGACTCACCGACCACCACCGGGAGTTCGCGCTCCGTTCCGACCTCGTCTTCCTCAGCGCCGCCGGGGCGGGGGAGCGGCTCGCCGGAGTGATGCGGGAGATCCTCGGCGAGGGCCGTGCGGAGGCCGTGGTGGCCACCGCCGGTGCGGGCGGCGCGTACCTGCTGACCCGGGACGGCGGCAGCTCGCCGCGGCACATCCCCGCGGCCGTGCCGCCCGGCCCGGTGGTGGACAGCAATGGTGCGGGCGACGCCTTCGCCTCCGGCTTTCTGTACGGGCGGCTGGCGGGCCGCGATCTGGAGGAGTGCGTACGGCTGGGCGCGGTGGCGGGGGCGTACGCCTGTACGGCCGAGGGCACCCACACCGCGCTCATCGACGCCCCGGCGCTCGAACGCGGCCAGGAGGAAGGCGTGGCGGTCACGGGGGCGCGGTAGGCCCCGCTCCCGACCGCGGACGAATACGGCCCGGTTCCGTAGCGACGCGCGGCCCGGGCCCGCACCGACAGAGCACGAGGCCCGGGGCCCGTACGGACGGAGCGCGGCCCGAGGCCCTACGGCCCGCAGGGGAAGCCTCCCCGCGGGCCGGTGGTCATCCCTGGCCGAGCCAGAGGTCGGGGCCGAAGACCTCGTAGTGGATGTCGGCCGCGGGGACGCCCCCGTTCAAGGAGCTGTGTGCGCACCGCGCGCAGGAAGGGGAGAGGACCGCAGAGGTAGGCGGTGGTCCCCGGCGGCAGGGCGACGGTGGTGAGGTCGACCAGGCCGGTGCGGTCGGTGGGCCAGGGAGTGTCCGGGTGCTCGTACCAGACATGGGCGCTGCCGTCGTGAAGCTTCGCCACGAGCTGGTCGAGATCGGCCCGGAGGGCGTGGGAGCTCTGGCTGCGGTCGGCGTGTACGGCGATGACCCGGCGCCGTGACTCCGTCGCGACGAGGTGGCCGAGCATGCTGATCACGGGCGTGCACCCGATGCCGGCGGAGGCGAGGAGGACGGGGCCCTCCCCGTCGAGCATGTCGAGGGTGACGTCGCCGAAGGGAGCACTGACCCGGAGGGTGTCGCCTTCGTGCACGTGCTCGTGCAGATGGTGGGAAACCTCGCCGTCGGGTGTGCCGTTGACCTTCTTGACGGTGAACTGCAGGCCGTCGGCCTGGGTGCCCGACAGGCTGTACTGGCGTATCTGGCGTGCGCCGTCGGGGAGTTGGACCTGTAGGGACACGTACTGCCCCGGGCGGAACGGCGGGGGCGGTGAGCCGTCGGCGGGGCGGACGAGGAAGGTGGTCGCGTCCTCGGTCTCCGGGCAGCGGCCCATGACGCGGTAGTCGCCCCAGGTGTCACCGTCCGGGGCGCCGGCTTCGGCGTAGAGCTGGGCCTCGATGGCGATGAGGGCCTGCGCCATCAGCCAGTAGACCTCGTCCCAGGCCGCGGCGACCTCGTCGGTGACCGCCTCGCCCAGTACCTCGGCGATGGCCGCGAAGAGGTGGGTGTGCACGATCCGGTACTGGTCGCGGGTGACGCCCAGTGAGGCGTGCTTGTGGGCGATGCGTCGGAGCATCGTGTCGGGCCGGACGTCCGGCTGCTCCAGCAGCGCCGAGGCGAAGGCGGCGATGGCCCCGGCGAGGGCCTGCCGTTGCGCGCCGTTGGCCTGGTTGCCCCGGTTGAACAGATCACGCAGCAGCTCGGGGTGGGCGGCGAAGAGCTTGTCGTAGAACAGCGTGGTGATCTCGCCGATGGCGCCGCTCACGGCGGGCAGGGTGGCGCGGATCGTTCCGGCCGACTTCTGGGACAGCATCACCGGGCTCCAAATTGGTATCTGAGATTCGTGTTTTTTGGCGTGCGGCGGCCAGGTCCGGGTGGCGGGGTGGACGCCGGGTCAGGTCGTCGTGGGGCGCGGTGGCAGGCCCAGCAGAACCGGCCCGGTCGGGGTGGCCACCAGGTCCTCGACGGTGATCGGGTCGAGCGAGGCGTAGAAGGCTTCCTGGGCCGTTCGCAGGGCGTGGCGCAGGCGGCAGGCCGATCGCAGCGGACAGGGCGGATCCTCTTCGCAGCCGACCACGTCGCCCACGCCTTCCAGCGCGCGGACGAGGCGGCCGAGCGAGCCGGTGCGCCCCGCCGGGGTGAGTGTCAGGCCGCCGCCACGGCCGCGCCGGGCCTCGACGACGCCGAGGCGCTGCAGCCGGGTGGCGACCTTCGCGGCATGGCTGTACGGCACGGCGACGGCGTCGGCCACCTCGCGGGTGGTCGGGGCGCTCTCCTCGTCCAGCACCGCCAGGCGCATGGCGATACGCAGTGCCAGGTCGGTGCTCTTGGTCAGTCGCACGAGAGGATCCTAGCTAATGCGAATCTCAGATTCTGATTTTGGGGGCTGTGGGACATCTCATACCAGCCGTCAGCGGGTGGCGTACACCGTGGCGCACGGGCCGTCGGTCACTCACCACCCCGCGTACGGAGGGGAGTTGCGCCGCTGCGGCGACGCGTCGGGGGTGAATCCGCCCCGCCGGTCCGCGCACCGCGTCCGGTCGCGCCCCCGGCGGGGCGGGATGCCGGTGAAACGCTCAGCCCTCGGAGGCGATCGGTCCGGAGAACTCGTTGCCGAGCTGCGACATGAGGTCGCCGAACTCCTTGTCGCTGATCGTCTCGCGAAGAGTGACGAGCACTGCGCGGACACCGCGGTCGGCTTCCTCGTTCTTGAGCATGTTGCGTTCGGCCACGCGCGTCACGGTCTCGTCCCAGCCGAACGGCTCGATGTCCTCGGTCGCGCCCCGGCGTACCGACGCCGCCAGCGCCTCCGGCAGCTCCGTCGTCAGGTCCTGCGCCTCGCCCGCGCTGAGCCGGTGGGCGAGCGTCTCGAGCGTGGCGCGCGTGAGGTCCGCCGCTTCCTGCCGCGACAGGCCCGTACGCTCCGACACCGCCCGGATGAATTCCTTCTCTTCCACGCGCCGTACTCCTTTGCCGGTCGGAAAACTGCTGGTCGGAAGGGAGCGCTTGCCTTTCGACCAGCCTGCCATGCGGCCGCCGGGCCCGCGCGGTCACGCCGCTGCGACGGTGGGCGTCCACGGCGAGCTGTTCCGCCGTCCCCGCACCGAAGCGGCACCCGGCGCTGTTCATCTGCCCGGATGGCCGGACGTGAATCAGCGGCGGGCGCCGCTCAGGTGCGGGGACGCCTGGGGCGCATGGACGAAGCCCCCGGCGGGTCACCGTACGGTGCGGCTGCCGAGCGGCGAGATGCCGGTGCGGAAGGTCCGTTCGGCGGAGGAGCCCGTTGGCACCTCGGGGTCCGGTGAAAAACCGTGTGCGGCGGGTCCGCACCGCGCGGGAGACTCGGGCATGGCATGGATCATGACGGAGGACCTCGACGTATTCCTGGCCGCGGCGGACGGCTTCCTGCGGACGCGCCCGACCCAGCACACCGTGCTGCTCTCGGTCACCGCGTCGCTGCGAGCCGGTCGGCGGTTAGGGCGTGTTTCGAAAGTAGCGCCGTCCGCCCGAAGGGCGGGGGTCGCGGCGGCTGGTGCGTGCGATCGCAAGGCGGAGGGTCGTCCTCGTACTGGGCGTACTCGGACGAGCCCGACAACGCAG
>NZ_JBQQBW010000111.1:0-20811 GCF_052245415.1 Streptomyces sp. 8N706
GGGACCCCCCCGCCGCCGTCGTGTGACGCACGCGTTGTAGGGGCCGTGCGACGGGAGTACGAGCCGTACGGGCCGTGCGACGTCATCACGAACCGACGGGCCATGCGACGTCATCACGAACCGACGGGCCATGCGACGTCGTCACGAACCGTACGAGCCGTAGGTACCGTACGAGCCGTACGAGCCGCCGCCGGACGACTCGTCGCCGTCGGAGCGTCGCGTCGTCCGGGCGTCGTCGTCGGAGTGTCAGACCCCGGCGTAGGAGTGCTTGCCGGTGATGAAGATATTGACGCCGTAGTAGTTGAAGAGGTAGCACGCGAAGGCGATCAGGGCCAGGTAGGCGGCCTTGCGGCCCTTCCAGCCGGCGGTGGCACGAGCGTGCAGGTAGCAGGCGTAGGCGACCCAGGTGATGAAGGACCAGACCTCCTTGGGGTCCCAGCCCCAGTAGCGGCCCCAGGCGGCCTCGGCCCAGATCGCGCCCGCGATGATCGTGAAGGTCCACAGCGGGAAGACCGTCGCGTTGATGCGGTACGCGAACTTGTCGAGGCTGGCGGCCGACGGCAGTCGCTCCAGCACGGACGAGGCAAAGGCACCCGGCTGACGGCCCAGCGGGTCGGCGAGCTTGGCCTCGTAGCGGTCGCGGAAGAGGTAGAGCAGCGTGCCGACGAAACCCAGGTAGAGCACGGCGCCGGAGATGATCGCGCAGGAGACGTGGATCCACAGCCAGTACGAGTCCAGGGCGGGAACCAACTGGTCGCTCGCGGTGTACAAGACAGAGACGGCGAGACCGAGATCGAGGAGGACCGTCGTGACCAGCAGGAGCCCGAGCCAGCGCACGTTCTTCTTGAGCACGAGGAGGACGAGGTACGCCCCGACGGCCACCACCGAGAAGGTGATGGAGAACTCGTACATGTTGCCCCAGGGGGCGCGCTCCACGGAGAGGGCGCGGGTGAGCACGCCACCGAAGTGGATCAGAAAGGCGAGGACGGTGAGGGAGACCGCGATCCGTCCGTACAGATCGCCCTGCTCGCTCCCGCCTGCGGCTCCCGGGCCGTCGGGGACGTCGCGGCGGCCCGCGACGGACCGGGTGACGACCTTGGGGCGCTCCAGCACGGCCGTGCCGCCGTCCTTCCGGGCGGCCTGGACGGTGACGGCGGGAGCGGCTGCGGACTCGGTGAGCGCGGCGGCCGTGCGGGCGACCTTGCTACGGCTGCCGAACACCCATTCCGCCATATGCGCGATAAAGGCGAGGGTGTAGACGGCCATCGCCGAATAGATCAGCACATTGCTGATGTTGGCCATGTCCTCGTTGGCTGCGGTCGCGAGATTCACGCGCGCGCTCCTTCGGCGGGATCAGCAGAGTCGTTGTCTTCTGGGGGGTCTGTTGCGTGGGCTTCTTGATCAGTTTCTTGTTCGGCTTCTTCGCCGGGCTGAGCGTCGGATTGCGCGGCGGGTTCCGCGTCCGATTGCGGGGCCATGTCGTCCGGGTCGCCGTCCGGGTCGCCGTCCGCTTCTTCGTCCGCTTCTTCGGCTGCTTCTTCGCCCGGTTCCTGCTCCACGGCCACCGGCGCGTCCGGCTGGAGGGCCACAGCCAGGTCGGCCAATTCCTCGGGGAGCTTGGCGGACTCGCTGCGGCCGAGGCCGGCCATCTCGACGACCGTGGTGCCGTCGTCCCCACGGACCGCCCGCACCCACACCCGGCGGCGCTGGATGAAGAGCGAGCCCGCGAGGCCCGCCAGCGCGGCCACGGCGCCGCCGAGCGCCACCCCGTTGGCGGGCTGGTGGGAGATCTGGAAGCTGGCCCAGGTCTTCACGCCGTCGAACTTCAGCGAGCCGGCGCCGTTCGGGAGGGTCAGGGTCTCCCCCGGGCGCAGAGCCTTGCGGAGGAAGTCACCGCTCTTGTCCTTGAACTGCTTCATCTTCCGCGTCTCGAGCTGGTAGACGTTCTGCGGCAGCCCGGAGTCGATGCCAAGACTGCCGTGGAAGGCGTTCAGCGACAGCACCGGATAGTCCAGCGCGGGGAAGGAGGAGTGCGGGCCGCGCACCGCGTCGAGCGCATAGGTCGGAGTGAACCGGCCCTGGAAACCGAGTTGGTCCTTCTTGCCGTCCTTGTCCCGGTAGTCCGGAACCTTGATCACGCCGACGGAGCTGAGGTTGCCGTCCTGGGGGAGGAAGGCGACCGGGCCCTGGTAGGCGATGTCGTCCTGCCCGTCCCGGACGGTGACGACCGGTGCGTAGCCGTGTTCGAGGAGGTAGACCTTGTTACCCGCGACGTCGAGGGGCTTGTTCACCTCGATGGCCGAACTGCGCTCCTTGCCGTCCGGGCCTTCCCAGTAGGCGACGTGGGCGCGGAAGGTGCGGGGGGTGCCCTTCTGGGGGCCCGTGCGTTCGTAGGTGGCGTCGAAGCTGTTCAGCGAGAAGCCGAAGGGAGCGAGGGTGTCGGAGTCGAAGAGACTGCCGGACTTGAAGTCGTCGTACTGCGTGAGGGTGTTGGAGAAGCCGTCGCCCTCGACGATCAGCTTGCCGCCCTCGGACTTCCACAACTGCCCCACGGCGAAGGCGACGAGCATCACGATCAGCGCGATATGGAAGACGAGGTTGCCGGTCTCCCGCAGATAACCCTTCTCGGCGGCGACGGCGTCACCGGTCGTGTGCGCACGGAAGCGGCGCTGCCGCACCATCCGATGAGCCGCGGCGAGCACCTTCTCCGGCTCGGCGTCCGTACGCCAGGTCGTGTAGGCGGGCAGCCGGGTCAGCCGGCGCGGGGCGGCCGGAGGGCGGCCGCGGAGCTGGCCGACGAACTGCCAGCTGCGCGGGATGATGCAGCCGATCAGCGAGACGAACAGCAGGATGTAGACCGCCGAGAACCACACCGAGCTGTAGACGTGGAACAGCCCGAGCTTCTCGTAGAGGGGACCGAGCGTCTCATGGGCGGCCTTGAAGCTCTGGACCTTGACGGGGTCGACGCTCGCCTGCGGCACCAGCGAGCCGGGGATGGAGGCCAGGGACAGCAGGAAGAGCAGGATCAGCGCGACCCTCATGGAGGTGAGTTGCCGCCAGAACCAGCGGCCCCAGCCGATGACCTCGCGGCCGGACCAGCCGAGCCAGCCGAGCACACCCGGTCGGCGCGCTCCGCCGAACGACCCGGGCACGGCCTGCCCGGGCTGTTCCTCGACCGGCGCTGTCGACAGCTGGGAGCCGGCCTCGGCGAGGCCGGTCTCCTCCGCGGCCTCGGCGGCGGCGTTGTCCGTTGTGCTCATGGATCAGATTCCCAGCGTGAAGTTGTTCGTCCAGACCTGCATACCGGCGATCATGCGCTCCCAGACACCCGTGACGAGCAGGGTGCCGACCGCGACCAGCATCAGGCCGCCGATCCGCATCACCCAGACGTAGTGCTGCTTGACCCAGCCGAAGGCGCCGAGGGCCCGGCGGAAGGCGACCGCGGCCAGTATGAAGGGCACGCCGAGGCCCAGGCAGTACGCGGTGGTGAGGAGCGCCCCGCGGCCCGCGCTCGCCTCGTTGAACGCCAGCGCGTTGACCGCGGCGAGCGTGGGGCCGAGGCACGGGGTCCAGCCGATACCGAACAGCACGCCCAGCATCGGCGCTCCCAGCAGCCCCACCGCGGGCCTTTTATGGAAGCGCAACTCGCGCTGGGTGAAGCCGCCGAGCACCCCCATGAAGATCAGACCCATGAGGATGGTGAGGGCTCCCAGCACCTTGGAGATGGTCTCCTTGTGCGCCTCCAGTGTCAGGCCGAAGTTGCCGAACAGGGCGCCACCGGAGACGAAGACGGCCGTGAAGCCGAGGACGAACAGCGACGCCCCCGCGGCCATCCTGCCCCGCCGCGCCTCGGCCAGATCGGTGCCGCTGACACCGGTGACATACGAGAGATAGCCCGGCACGAGCGGCAGCACGCACGGGGAGAAGAAGGAGACGAGTCCGCCGAGGAGGGCGACGGGCACCGCGAGCAGGAGTGCGCCCGTCATCACGGTCCCGTTCGGATCTGTCGCGGCGGCGGCGAGCACGCTCACGTGATCACTTCTCCGCGATCAGCGGTGCGAGGGCCTTGCGCAGCTCTTCCTCACCCAGCGGCTTGAGGGCCCGTGCCGCGATCCTGCCGTCCCGGTCGACGATGACCGTGGACGGAATCGCCTTCGGGTTGAGGCTTCCGGCGGGGAAGCGCAGCATCAGCTTCCCCATCGGGTCGTAGAGACTCGGGTAGGGGACGTCGAATTCCTTCTCGAACTTCTCCGCCGGCGGCTTGTTGGGGTCGCGGGTGTTGATCCCGGCGAATTCCACGCCGTCCGCCTTGGTGTCGTTGGCCACCTTCACCAGGTGCGGCATCTCGAGCCGGCACGGCGAGCACCACGAGCCCCACACATTGACGACGAGGATCTTGCCCTTGTAGTCGGCGAGGTCGAGCTTCTTGCCGTCGAGGGTCGTGCCGGAGATCCCGGGGAGCGGCTGACGGTCGGCCTTCTTCACCCGGTCGATGCCACCGGTGCCGGGGACGAACTTCGTTCCGGCGGAGCCACCGGCCGTACCGCCGTCGGCGCAGGCGGTCAGTGCGAGGGTGGCGGCCGCCGCGCCGACCGCCAGCAGGGCGGTACGGCGGCGGGTCGTGCGGCGTCGGGGGGCGCGGCAGGCACTCATGTGAAAAGTTTCGCATGGCGCTTCCGGGGAATTTCCGCACCCCCCTCAACCCACCCGAAACCCCCTGCCAGGGGCAGTCCGGGCCGCTCGAACGGCGGAAGGATACGGCTGCTCAGACGGCGGAGAGGTATGACTTCCAGCCACCCGCCGGGCGCTCGCCGACGCCGAGCCCGCGGAGCTTGTTCAGCACCTTGGGGTCCTGGGCGTCCAGCCAGTCCACGTACTGACGGAAGGAGACGAGCCGTACGTCCGTCCGCTTCCCGTCGGCGATGTACTTGATGGCGTCCTCGACGGCGTTCATATAGATGCCGCCGTTCCATTTCTCGAAGTGGTTACCGATGAAGAAGGGGGCGCGGTTGGTCTCGTAGGGGCGCCGGAAGCCGGCGATCAGCGCCTCACGGGCCTGCTTCTCCCAGGCCGGGTATTTCGCGGGGTCGCTCTGCGTCGCGTTCTGCGACTGGTTGGCGAGCATGTTGTAGTCCATCGACAGGACTTCGAAACTGCGGCCGGGGAAAGGTATCTGCTGGAGCGGTAGGTCCCATATGCCCTGTTTTTTCTCCGGCCAGACCTGACGGCCGCCGGGCGAGCTCGCGTCGTACCGCCAGCCGAGCATCCGGGCCGTCGGCAGCAGGTTGCCCTGTCCGAGGAGGCAGGGGGTGCGGCCGCCGACCAGTTCCTTCCGGTAGTCGAAGGGCAGCGGGTCGAGGTCCTTGAAGCCGGTGTTCGTCCGCCACCTGGTGACGAAGGACACAGCCTGGTCCGCCTCGGACTGCCACTGGGCGGGCGTCCAGTTCTCTACGGAGCCGGAACCCCCGCAGAAGTGGCCGTTGAAGTGCGTGCCTATCTCATGGCCTTCCAGCCAGGCCAGACGGATGTTCTCCAGCGTCACCCGTATGTGCTCATCGGTGAGGTATCCGATGTCCGAGGCCCCGGTGGGGTTGTTCGGCGGCCGGTAGAGGTTCTTCTTCGACTCGGGCAGCAGATAGAGCCCGGAGAGGAAGAAGGTCATGGCGGCGCCGTGATCCCTGGCGACCTTGCGGAAGCGGGGGAAGAGGCCGTCCCCGACCTCGCCCGCGCCGTCCCAGGAGAAAACGACGAACTGCGGCGGGGTCTGGCCGGGTTCGAGCCGCTCCGGCTCGGGCTGATGGGGCTGCGGCCCGGTGTCGGCCGTCGATCCGTCACCGATCAGCTTTTTCTTGGCGCGATCGTTACCGCCCCGGCCCCCGTCGGAGCCGGGCCACCCCTTGCCCGGCTCCGTGCCGCAGCCCCCGACTCCGAGTGCCGCCGCCGCGCCCAGTCCCATCCCCAGCAGCCCCCGCCGACTGATGTCGTGCATTGCCGTCCCCCATCCGCACGTGCCACCACCGTGCCCGTCCTCACACAAACGGACATGGGGTAAGAGGGGGTGACGAAGACGGGGGTTCCGGTAACTGGCTTGAAGTTATGCCCCGAAACCCTTGGCGCCCTTGACCGATCCCCTGCCCAAGCGGCGCTGGGCGCCCGGGAGAAGATGCGCCGGGACGAGATCCCGGGCGGGCTCGCTGTAGCCGACCGCGACGAGCCGGTCCCCCTGGAAGGTGAACGACGTCAGACTCGCGAGCGAGCACTGGCGCCGACGGGGGTCGTGCCACAGCCGGCGCCGCTCCGCGAAGCTGCGCACGATCCAGATGGGCAGCTGGTGGCTGACCGCCACCGCCTCGTGCCCGCGGGCGGCATCGCGCGCCGCGGCGAGCGCCGCCATCATCCGTACGACCTGCTCGATGTAGGGCTCGCCCCACGAGGGGCGGAAGGGATTGGTGAGGTGACGCCAGTTGCCCGGGCGCCTGAGCGCGCCGTCACCGACCCCGAAGGCCTTGCCCTCGAAGACATTGCCCGCCTCGATCAACCGCTCATCGGTGGCGAGATCCAGGGAGTGGGACTTGGCGATCGGCGTGGCCGTCTCCTGCGCCCGCTCCAGCGGGGAGGAGACGACGTACCGGATGTCCCGCTCGGCAAGGTGCTCGGCGACCCGGTCCGCCATCTGCCGCCCCAGGTCGGAGAGGTGGTAGCCGGGCCGGCGCCCGTAGAGCACACCGTCGGGGTTGTGCACCTCGCCGTGGCGCACCAGGTGCACGACCGTACTGCTCTGATCGTTGGGGGCACTCGCGTTGGTCATGTCATCCATCATGCTGAGGCCTCGGCGGCGGCCCGCGCCGCGGTCGGCAGAGCGGCCGCGATCCGCTCGATCGCGGCGGTGTCGTGGGCCGTCGAGACGAACCAGGACTCGAAGGCGGACGGCGGAAGGTAAACGCCCTGGGCGAGCATGGCGTGGAAGAACGGGGAGAAACGGTACGCCTGCTGGGCCTTGGCCGTGTCGTAGTCGGTGACCTCATCGTCGGTGAAGAAGACGGAGAACATGTTCCCGGCGGTCTGCAGCCGGTGTGTGACCCCCTCCTTGGTGAGCGCATCGGTCACCAGGGCGCGCACCTCCGCGGAGACCGCGTCCACCCGTTCGTACGCCGCGTCGTCGAGGAGCCGCAGCTGCGCGAGCCCGGCGGCGGTGGCGACCGGATTCCCGGAGAGGGTTCCCGCCTGGTAGACGGGGCCGAACGGGGCGAGGTGCGCCATGACGTCGCCGCGCCCGCCGAAGGCCGCGGCGGGGAAGCCGCCGCCCATGACCTTGCCGAAGGTCATCAGGTCCGGCTCGACGCCGTCGATCCCGTACCAGCCGGACTTCGAGACCCGGAAGCCCGTCATGACCTCGTCGGAGATGTAGAGCGCACCGCTCTCCTCGCACAGCGACTTCAGCCCGGCGTTGAAGCCCGGCAGCGGCGGCACGACGCCCATGTTGCCCGGCGACGCCTCGGTGATCACACAGGCGATCTCGCCCGGGTACCGCGCGAAGGCATGCCGTACGGCGTCCAGGTCGTTGTACGGCAGCACGATCGTGTCGCCGGCCTGCGCACCGGTGACCCCCGGGGTGTCCGGCAGTCCGAAGGTCGCCACACCCGACCCCGCCGCGGCGAGCAGCGCGTCCACATGCCCGTGGTAGCAGCCGGCGAACTTGATCACCTTCGCGCGGCCGGTGAAGCCGCGGGCGAGACGGATGGCCGACATGGTGGCCTCGGTACCGGAGGACACCAGCCGCACCTGTTCCACCGGCCCGACCCGGGCGACGATCTCCTCGGCGAGTGCCACCTCGCCCTCGCCGGGCGTACCGAAGGAGGTACCCCGGGCCACTGCGGCCTGTACCGCCTCGATAACGGCGGGGTGACCATGGCCGAGAATCATCGGTCCCCAGGAGCACACGAGGTCGACATACTCGCGACCGTCGGCATCGGTCAGGTACGGACCGGTACCGGACACCATGAAACGGGGCGTACCGCCGACAGCGCGGAACGCGCGGACGGGAGAATTCACGCCACCGGGCGTCACGACGGCCGCGCGGTCGAACAGCGTCTGCGAAACTGGTGCATCGTACGAGTAAGTCACGCAAGCCATGGTGTCAGAGCCCGGCGGGGATGCGAGCCCGGGCGTTTCACCGCCCGTCGGCGGGGGAGGTCTCTGACACGATGATCGGGTTGCGCGGCGGTGTCCGCGAGTGGTCGGGTGGAGATATGCAGCGCGGTGGCGGACTGGGCGAGGGGACCGATGACCTGGGCCCCGAGCGCGCTCAGAGGGGGCGGCACCGGCGCGAGGGCGAAGCGCGAAGTGGTGGGAGCAGGGGTGGCCGAGTGGGGGTGACCTACAAATATTTCGGCGCGCCGGACGGAGCGACCGCGGCCAGGGTCCCCATCTCCATGCGCCCGGAGGAGCTCGGTGGGGACGAGCTCGGCATGGGGGGCATGTTCACCAAGATCAAGCCCGAGACGATGGCGGCGATGGTCCTCACGGGCATCCAGGGCATACCGCTGAACAAGGTGCCGCCGCTCGAGCTGGTCGTGCTGCACCCGGACTACGCGGTGGTCAAGCTCCCGATGACGGTCGTCGACCCGCTGCGGGGCGTGGGCGAGGAGTCCGTCGGCGCGGCGGCCTTCATATGGTCCACGGTCCCGGACCGGGGCGGACCGCGGGACGCGTTCAACGTCTACCAGCTGCTGCACGAGTGGCAGGACTTCTCGCACCGGCTGCACGAGGCGGGGCACGAGCCGTACTGCCTGGTCTGGCCCTGACCTGGTTGACGGGGATTCCGGGCGGGCCTGTCCGGTGCGCTACAGCCTGCTGAGGGACACAGCCGTCAGGCCGCCGAAGCACATTGAGCGCATATGCCGGGAGCTTGCAGCTCGGTCGGTTCCCGTCGGCCGCCGCCAGGGAGGACCACATCGCCCATCCGGCTGGGAAGGCGGCGGCGTACCCCTGACGGCTTCCTCACCGATCGCGGCGTTCCTGGCCCGTCCGAGGCTCTTCAGCGGGAATCGGGCGCGCTGGATCGGTACTCGTCTCGATGAGGATCTGTTCGGCCTGGGTGACGTTGTCGGCCCGGACAGCCCTGGCCATCGCGGCGCGTGCCGCGTCAGGCGTCGCATGCGGTGGGACCACCAAGAAGGAGAAAAGGTCCCGGTCGCCGCGGGTGATGAGGACGGTGTCGTCACCGACGGGGAAGGAGTCGATGTGCACGACCCGGTCGTCGATGATCAGACGTGTCGGCAGCTCCTCCCAGGCACTGGCGTCCAGGCCGACGCGCGTCACGGGGCCGAGATGCTCGGTCAGTGCGGCGATCAGGCTGGGCAGTTCGGCGCCGATGTCACGGGACCGCGGCCACCACGCGCCGTCGAGGACCCCTTCGCGGGCGTGTGTCGTCTCCAGCCTCAGCAGAGCGGTGCCGGGCTTCACGGCCTGGTGGACGGCGTCCGGCAGAAGCTTGGGGACAGGGGGGTCGGAGTCGGCCATGGTGTGTGCGCCCGTCTGCGGAGGGCAGTGCGTCCGCCGAGAGAAGTGACCTCGTCTTTTCACGGTACTCCGCGTGCCGATACGGGGGCGCGCCGATGCGGGGGCATGCCGCCGCATCGGTTCGAACCCGCAAAATACCTGGTCAGCCCCCGCACCTTGGGCCGTCAACCGGAGTAGGGTGAAAGCACCGGGAGTACTTCGCACACCGGCTCCCATGCTGGTGTCGTTCTCGGCGAGCGACAACACCGGGACGGTCGGAGCCGAGCCCCGAGACAGGTCCGCGCCATGACCGCGACGATCGAACGTACAACCATCAATGAGCGCGTACCCTCGCCACCCGTCCGCGTGTCCCTGACGCCGATGGGTTCGGTTCCAGGTCTCCTGGACGGTGCCTGGTGGCCGCGCTCGCGCGATCTCTCTCGTGAACTTCCCGCCCTCACAGACATGTTGGACACCCGTTGGGGCCGGATCACGCGCGTCACGGTGAACCCGGCCCACTGGCCCGTGATCCCGCGCAAGGTGCCGGTGACCGGGCACACGGTGCACGTGGGCTGGTTCACCGACGAGCAGGACCCGAACAAGCTGATCCTCTTCTCCTACACCTCGGGCCGCTGGGACCTGTTGGTGATCCCGCCGGAGACAGCTGCGGCTGCCGCTGCCCGGCTGATGTCCGCCGCAGCCGCCCCGGGGGGCCTCCTCACCGCCAGTGGTCTGATGGGCGAGGAGGACTCGGCCCGCGAAGCAACAGAGACGCGAGGCCAGGAAGAGGAGTGGGAGACCGACGGCGGAGTCGGCTCGGAGGCAGGGAACCCGGTCGGCCTCCTGACCTCCGCCCGAGGGAAGTAGGGAAGTGAGGACATGGACATCGTCATCATCGTGGCCACGCTCATCGCCATGATCATCGTGGGCAGGTTCCTGATCCACCGGCTCAACGCGCAGCACGACGCAAGGATCGCGGCCTTCCCCTACAGCGACGCCCTGCCGGGAGTCGGCCGACGGAGCCGGAAGAGCCGACGACCGGCCGGGCCCGCCGGACCACCCGGATCACCCCTCGTCACCACCCACCGCGAGCACCGCGACGGAGGCGGCGTATGACTCCGGCGTGTTCCCCGACCGGCGGCGGTGGGTGTGGCGCGACGGCGTCACACCCACCGACACGACGTCCTTGATGAGCGAGGTCACCATGAAGCCACTGGAAGTACCCTCGTCCGGGCATGCCGAGGTGCGTATCGTCGCCGCGTCCCCCGAGGCTGCCCGCCAGGTCGCAGAGGTTCTCCGCCGTTGCTTCGCCGCCACCGAACAGCGCAGCTATCCCACCGACGATGGAGGCGGAACGCGCCTCCACCTCACCGTGGACACCACGCGTGTCGCAGAGCCCGCGCAGTCCTGGCTCGTCACCAGTCAATCCTCCGAGGAGAACCGTACGCAGACGGACGAAGTCTGAAGCGAGGCCCCTCATCGGGGCGGCGACCCCGGTCTCATGGGGTTCACGTCCATGCCCGGCACGAATGGGCGGCAACCATGGCAACACTGCACGAGCGGAAGCACTACCGCGAGGCGATCATGAAGGCCCTGTACGAGGCCACGGAAGGCAATCGTCTCCTGGGCGTCACCGGGGCGAAGCTGCGGGACGACCTCCGGGTCCCTGAGCAGGATCTCGCCGCCGCCTGCGCATATCTGTTGGGCGAGGGGCTCATCACCGTCGACTGGGCACAGGGCAATACGCCCGCGATGGTCACGATGACGCACCAGGGGATCCGGCTCATGGAAGCCGAAGAGGAAGCACGGGGCTGAGGTGACGCGGGGGCCGGTTCCGGGCACCGGTGGGCTACATTGCCGTTAAACTCCGCTATGTCGGAAAAGTGCCTGAGGCGTAGCATGATGAGTGGGCCGGTGCACTCTCACGTGCAACGACCCGGAAGGGGCGGCCCCGGTGTCTGTACACCGGGGCCGTTGTGGGCACCGTCGTTGCGCCGCAAGGAGCGATGCATGATCCATCCAGCCGATATCCGCGAGTGGCGCGACCAGGACGTCGTCGACCCGAAGGGACACAAGATCGGCGCGCTGGAAGCGATCTACGTGGACACCGCTACCGACGAACCGGCCATGGCCACCGTCCGCACCGGCTTGCCCACCCGGCAACGTCTGGTCTTCGTCCCCCTCGAAGAGGCGATCCTGGGACCTCGCTATGTCAAGGTCGCTCACGCCAGGGGAGTGGTGAAGAAGGCCCCGGCCATCGGCACGGACGACATCTTGCCGGCCGAGCAGGAAGAAGCGATCTTCAAGCACTACGGCGTGGCCTACCAGCCGGGCGCCAACGGCGGACGACGACTCGCGCGCCGCTGACCGTCACGACTCCAGCCCCAGAGGGGGTGTTTCGCCCATGGCGCTCTTCCTGTTCCTGCTTCTCGTGGCCGTCGTCCTGGGAATCATCGGCGCGGTGGCCGAGGGGCTGTTCTATCTCCTGGTCATCGGCATCGTGCTCGTCGTGGCCGATGTGGCCTTCACGGCCGCGCGATGGTCCCGGCGCACGCGTCGACGCCCCCTCCGCTGAGACCGCCCGCAGCGTCGGCCCGTACCGGGGGTTCCGCGTTCACGTCAACAGCGCTGCGTGGGGGCCCATGGGACGGCCCCACGCGCACGCCCCGCGGAGCAAGGGCACGCCGGGCGCTGGTTGCCGTTCCCGTTGCCGTCACCTTCGTACAGCCCCGTTCGACGGCAGATCGGCAGGTCACTCCGCCGCAGGTCAGGGCCCCCTTGGTGCGCTCCGGGCGCCAGACGGGAAGGGGGAAAAGCGTGTCGGTTGCGGAGCCGGCCCTGACCGGGTGGCCCGCGCGCACACCGGAGCAGCGGCACGCGAGGAGCTTCACAGCCAGGAGCGGCCGTCCGCTCCCCAGGGATGACAGGCAGGCGCCGATGACAGCGGCAGGGGCACCCCTTCTCTGCGGGGTGCCCCTCATTAATATCGCTGCCGGTGCAATGTCTGCCGCTGCCATGCCTGCCGCTGCTATGCCTGCCGCTGCTACGTCTGCCGGTGATATGTCTGCCGGTGATATGTCGTCGTCCCGAGTGCCGCCGCGGCGGATCACGCCTGGCCCTTTACGCGGCGGCGGACGGCCACGGCGCCCCCGCCGGCCGCCAGCGCGACGAGCGCGGCGCCGCCCACGAACTCGCGGTTGCCGAACCCGCCGATGCTCCCGCCCTCACCGGCGCGCGAGCCCCCGGTGGGGCCGACGCTCAGCCAGTCGAAGAACTTCCTGCCGTCACCGCACCGGAGAAGGACCTTGTTCCTGCCCTTGGCGTCCCGGTGGACCTTCGCCTCACCGGCCAGCTGGTCGCCGCTGGCCCGGAGCCGGACCGTCCCGAAGGCGGCCGAGTAGGCACTCGCCCCCTTGCGGGGGTCGCATTTCTTGTCGTCAGTGATCCGAACAGTCTGCCCCGGGCGCTCCCAGTGCGGGTTGATCGTGGCCGTGGCGGCGGGGGCGGCCAGACCGACGAGCGCGGTAGCCGCGACCGCGGTGGCGAAAACACGAGCTGGTCGCATGGACTCCTCCTGTGCCGGCCGTGGCGCCTGTGGCCACCCTGGGGGTTTCCGGCACATTCCGATGCAAAGCGAGGAGCCTTCGTTCCGCGACGTGAGCGCCACGCCGAACTCACCCTGATGCAGCATCAATTCTGTGGCGGCCGGAGGAGTTGTCGCAGCACTTACGGCGTGTCGCCGGGATTCGCCCTTCACCCGGCGCGAGCGCGCCCGCATGGGTGAGCCCCGCACGCCCGGCCCACGGCGTACGTCCCCGTGGGCCGAGCCGTCCGGCCACCACGTCGTACGTTGCGGGCTCGTGCCCGTCGCTCCGCCGCGTAACGGCAACGCCGGCCGTCGCGTACGTCCCCGTGAGCCGAGCCGTCCGGCCCGCGGTGCCGGCATCGGGCCGCCGTCACCAGGCGACGGGGAGCACATGCGGGTAGCGCCAGAGCGAGCCGCTCTCCCACTGCAGCTGCCCGGGCGACGCGGCCAGCCGGAGTCCGGGGAAGCGGTCGAGGAGCGTGCCGATGGCGACCTGGAGCTCCATCCGGGCCAGCTCCGCTCCCACGCAGTGGTGGGCGCCCCAGCCGAAGGCCATATGCGCCCGTGCCTCCCGGTCGAGGTCGAGCTCGTCCGGCCGCTCGAAGACGCTGCCGTCGCGGTTGGCGGTGAGATACGAGACATGGACCGGCTCGCCCGCCCGGATCATCACCCCACCGACCTCCACATCCTCGGTGGCCACCCTCGGGATACCACCGACGCCGCGCCGGTACGGGATGTACCGCAGCAGCTCCTCGATGCTGCGCGGCAGCATCTCCGGCCGCGCCCGCAGCGCGGCAAGCTGCTCGGGGTGGGTCAGCAGGGTGTAGACGATGTTGCTGATCTGGTAGCTGCTGGTGTCGTGCCCCGTGACGAGGAGGACCATCCCCATGGCGGCCAGCTCGTGGTCGTCGAGGGCGTCCTCGCCGTCCCGCGCCATGGCCAGCATGCTGAGCAGGTCCTTCCCGGGGGCGCGGCGCCGCCGGGCCGTCAGCTCGGTGAAGTACGCCCGCAGTTCGGCCTGCGACTGGGTCGCCGCCTCCCGGTCCGGTGCCACCGTCGCCATCATGGCCACCGCGCAGCGCCGCAACTGGGGACGGTCCTCCTCCGGGATGGCCAGCAGCTCGCAGATGGCCCACAGCGGGAGCCGCGCCGCCAGGTGCTGTACGAGGTCGGCGGGGGATCCGTGCTCGGCCATCTCGTCGAGCAGCACGTCCACGATGCGCTGGATCGTGGGCCGCGTCCGCTCCAGGTATGCGCTGCCGAAGCCCTGGTCCAGCAGTCTGCGCAGCCGGGTGTGGGCGGGCGGGTCCATCAGGTTGATCGATTCGGCCTGTCCGATCGCGTCAGGGGTCATCCGGGGCAGATCGCGTCCGATGCCCGCCGCCCGGCTGAACCGCGGGTCGGTCACGACCGTACGGACGTCCTCGTAGCGGGTCACGAGCCAGGCCTCCCCCTCCCCGTGGGGGAGGCGGATCCGGGCGATGGGCGCCTCGTCGAGCATCTGCTTGAGCAGGGGGTCGAAGTCGAGGGCGGCGGTCGGTGGGAACGGGCAGCTCCAAACGGAGGCGGGGGCAGTCACTCGGGTGCTCCATTCATCAGGGAGCGCGACCCGGCGGTGCCCTCCGCCACTCATCTCGGATTCTCCGTCGGTGCCCCGCGCCTCCCCCGGCCATGTCCGCCCCAGGGACAATTCACCCGCGGAGTGGACGGGCCCGGAGTCCGGTGGCCGCGCGGCCCCGCCCCGTGGGAGTTCCCGCTCCAGGGTGGTCGCCGCCGAGATGCGGCCGACCGCCACGCTGCCCTTCCGGCGCCCCCCGTACGCAAGCAGCCCGTAGGCAAGCGGCCGTACGTAATCTGCCGTCATGCTCATCGCCCGCTCCATCGCGCTCTTCGCCCTCGCCGCTCTCCTCGAGATCGGCGGCGCCTGGCTGGTCTGGCAGGGGGTGCGGGAACACCGTGGCTCGGCCTGGACCGGAGCGGGGGTCCTCGCCCTGGGGGCGTACGGCTTTGTCGCCACGCTCCAGCCCGACGCCGACTTCGGCCGCATCCTCGCGGCGTACGGCGGGGTGTTCGTCGCGGGGTCCCTGGCCTGGGGGATGGTCGCGGACGGCTACCGGCCGGACCGGTACGACGTGACGGGAGCGCTCGTCTGCCTCGCGGGGGTCGCTGTGATCATGTACGCCCCGCGAGGCAGCTGAGCACCGCCGCGGCGATCAGCGGGGGTGGTCCCCCAGCGGACCGGTGCCGCAACCGACCGGCAGGACCGGTGCCGCACCCGACCGGCACGGCGGATCAGCGGCGCGGTGGGCAGAGGTCACCGGTGGACGGACACCGGTGGCGTCGTCCCCCCGTCACCGGCTCCGCTGGAACGTCCTTCCCTCGTGCTTGCCGCTGGAGCAGGACGCCTTCTCCGCGGCGCTCATTTCGCGGGTCTTGACGATCACCGCGTTGCTCTTGCCGTCCGTGCCGTTCGGCGCGGGGCCGGTGATGGTATCCGGGACGAACCAGTAGTAATGACCCCACTGTCGGTCCTCGTAGTGCGTCTGCCAGGTGCCCGAGACGGTCTGCATCACCTGCGCACGCGAGATCCAGCCCACCTCGCCCGGCTTCACGGTCATGTTCAGGGAGCTGGTCTCGGCGTGCGTGCTCGACCAGGTGTGGCTGTAGGTCGCGGTCACGCTGAGGTCGATGAGCCCCGCGATAGTGCCGCCCGCGGTGACGGAACCGCCCGCCGAGTCCGTGGAGCCCACGGTGTCCGTCCAGCCCATCGACTGCGTGGCGGCCGAAGTGCTGCAGTTGTAGAGCGAATTGGACACCTGGTGGAAGTCGCCGAGGTACGCCTCGCCGAGCACCGGCTCGTTGAAGCCGCACTTGCCCTTGCCGGAGTCGCAGTCGGCTATGAGCTGCTCCCGGGTGGGCTCATCGGCGGACGCGGCGGGCAGTGCCGTCGCCACCACCATTCCGAGAGCCGCCGCCGACAACACCGACAGCCGGCCTCCGTACCGCATCGCGCGGTTCCTCGCCATGTTCGTACCTTTCGCCTTGCCTGGGGGATCGGTGATGCCCATGAGTCGGAAATCACCGCCTGTTGTGAGGGAGACTGCTGTAAACGTGATGTTCACAACACCAAGGGATGGCAAAGTTGTGTTGAGGACGAAACAGATCTTCCGGCCGGAACGAACGGAGCGGCGAAGGCAGTTGGCAGCCGCATATGCTGCCCACGGACGCTGTCGCCACGCCTGAGGAGCCTCCATGACCACCCGTACCGCCGTCGTCACCGGCGCGAGCAGCGGCATCGGGGCCGCGACCGCGCGCCGGCTCGCCGAAGCGGGCTATCACGTGGTCCTCACCGCCCGCCGCCAGGACCGCATCACGTCCCTCGCCGCCGCATTGACGGCCGCCGGCCACCAGGCTCTCGCCTACGCCCTCGATGTCACCGACCGCGCCGCCGTCGACGCCTTCGCCGCCACTCTCGGCCGCTGCGACGTCCTGATCAACAACGCGGGCGGCGCACTCGGCACCGATCCTGTCGCGTCCGCGGACCCGCAGGACTGGCGTGCGATGTTCGAGGTGAACGTCCTGGGCGTCCTCAACGTCACCCAGGCCCTGCTCCCCGCCCTCACCGCCTCGGGCGACGGCACGGTGGTCGTCCTCTCCTCCACGGCCGGACTGGCGACCTACGAAGGCGGCGGCGGGTATGTCGCCGCCAAGCACGGCGCCCATGTCATCGCCGAGACGCTGCGTCTGGAGCTGAACGGGCAGCCGGTGCGCATCGTCGAGATCGCGCCCGGCATGGTGAAGACCGAGGAGTTCGCGGTCACCCGCTTCCGGGGCGACGAGGAGAAGGCGGCGGCCGTCTACGCGGGAGTGGCCGAGCCGCTGACGGCCGAGGACGTGGCGGACACGATCAGTTGGGCGGTCACCCGCCCCTCCCACGTCAACGTCGACCTCCTGGTGGTCCGGCCCCGCGCCCAGGCCTCCAACTACAAGGTCCACCGGGAGCGGTAGGCCGTCCTGCTGTCGCGCGAGACCGGCACCCCGCACCCCTGGGCCGCGCAGTGAGCGGCGCATAGCAAGCCGCGAGCGCGAGCCCGGGCCCTGAATCGCAAGCCATGAGCCGTGAGCCATAAGCCGTGAGCGCGCGCAGTGGCCAAAAGCCGTGAGCGGGGACGGTGAACCGAACGAGCCCAGCCGTCGAGGGGCTGCACAACACGGGTGCGGTGCCCAGCCCGGCACCGCACCCGTTTCCCTCTTACCTCGTCAACCCTTGACGCAGACGACCTGCTTGAGCTGAGCGACCACCTCGACCAGGTCCCGCTGCTGCTCGATGACCTGCTCGATCGGCTTGTACGCGCCCGGAATCTCGTCCACGACGCCCGCGTCCTTCCGGCACTCCACGCCGCGCGTCTGCTCCTCGAGATCCCGCGTCGAGAAGCGCCGCTTCGCCGCGTTACGGCTCATCCTCCGGCCCGCGCCGTGCGAGGCCGAGTTGAACGACGCTGCGTTCCCGAGTCCCTTCACGATGTACGAGCCCGTGCCCATCGAGCCCGGAATGATCCCGTACTCGCCCGCTCCGGCCCGGATCGCGCCCTTGCGGGTCACCAGCAGATCCATGCCCTCGTAGCGCTCCTCGGCCACATAGTTGTGGTGGCACGAGATCACCGGCTCGAAGGTGGGCTTCGCCTTCGTGAACTCCTTGCGGACGACGTCCTGGAACAGGCCCATCATGAGGGCGCGGTTGCGCTTCGCGTATTCCTGCGCCCAGAAGAGGTCGTGCCGGTACGCCGCCATCTGCGGGGTGTCCGCGATGAAGACGGCGAGGTCGCGGTCGACCAGCCCCTGGTTGTGCGGCAGCTTCTGCGCCTGTCCGATATGGAACTCGGCCAGTTCCTTGCCGATGTTGCGGGAGCCGGAGTGGAGCATCAGCCAGACAGAACCGAATGCATCGATGCAGAACTCCACAAAGTGGTTACCCGAACCCAGGGACCCCATCTGCTTCCTGGCCCGTTCCCGGCGGAACTTCACCGCGTCCGCCACTCCGTCGAACCGCGCCCAGAAGTCGTCCCACCCCGAGACCGGGAAGCCGTGCAGCCGTCCCGGGTCCACCGGCTCGTCGTGCATGCCCCGGCCGACCGGAATCGCCTGTTCGATCCTGGACCGCAGCCGGGACAGATCGCCCGGCAGGTCGTCGGCGGTCAGCGAGGTCTTCACCGCGCTCATGCCGCAGCCGATGTCCACACCCACGGCCGCCGGGCACACCGCACCCTGCATCGCGATCACCGAGCCGACCGTCGCGCCCTTGCCGTAGTGCACATCCGGCATGACGGCGAGGCCCTTGATCCACGGAAGAGTCGAGACGTTCCGCAGCTGCTGCATCGCACCGCCCTCGACCGTCGACGGGTCGGTCCACATCCGGATCGGCACCCGAGCGCCGGGCACTTCGGTGTATGCCATGACTTCCTCTTTCCCCCGAAAAGCTGAAAAACGCAAAAGCCGGACGTACCGCCGGATTCCCACCAAGGGAACGGCGAACGCGGCAGTGGGTGCGGTACACATTGTGTCCATCGGCCGTCGAACGGCGGCAAACAGTTTTCGTCGGGAAGGAGCCGGAGAGCGTGCAGCGAAGGGCGTACGTACCGGGTGCCGCGCTGGCAGCGGCCCTGCTCACGGCAGGGCTCACCGGCTGCAGCGGCGGCCCGGACGACGGCGGGGCCGAGGACGCCAAGCCCGGCGGCCCCACCACGACCGCCCCTGCCGCCCAGCCCGGCAGATACCGCACCCTTCCCGAGCCCTGCGGAGCCGTCGGCGCCGGCACGCTGCGCTCGCTGCTGCCCGGCATCGACAGCCTCGAGGCGGAGGAGCGGAAGAAGGCGTACGACGGCCAGGCCTCCATCACGTACGACACCGACCGTCGCGTCGGCTGTCGCTGGAAGGCCGAGACCGAGGCGGGCACCCGTCACCTCGCCATCGACTTCGAGCGTGTGGTCTCCTACGACCCGGCGGTCAGCGACGACGACCGCGCGCAGGAGCTGTACGACAAGAAGGCCGCCGCGGCCGACATCCCCGCCGTGGCGCCCAGCGGCGGCGCGGAAGAGGACGGGGAGGGGGCATCGGCCTCTGCCTCCGAGTCCGCCGCCGACCAAGCCGACCCGGCCGGCACCACCGGCCCGTCCGACGCGTCCGACCCGTCCGCCGACGCTTCCGCCGATCCGTCCGGCAGGACCGGTGAGGGCGACGAGACAGGTGAAGCGGGCAGGGCAGGCAAAACGGGTGGCGAGCCGGGCGCGGACAGCTCCGAGAGCCCGTCCACGGACGCCGGCGCCGACCCCGACACGGCGCCCCGCCCCCTGGACGACCTCGCCGACATCGCGTACCTCGACGACCGCCTGGCCACCGCCGACTCCGGTGTCCACCGCGACATCGAAGTGGTCTTCCGCGTGTCGAACGTCATCGTCACGGTCCAGTACGACCAGTGGTCGGCCCTCCAGGCCGACCTGCCCGAGAGCCAGGACCTCCAGAGCAAGGCCCAGCGCCTCGCCGAGGAACTGGTCGGGCGCATCAGCGAATAGCCCCACCACCGATGAGTGAAGGAATCATGCCCAGAACAGCCCCGCCGCTCGCCCGCCTCCTCGCCTGCGCAGCCGTCATACCGGCGATGCTGGTCGCCGGCTGCTCCCTGGACTCCGGCTCCGACGCGAAGAACTCGGACTCCGGCGGCGCGTCGAAGTCCGCCAAGCCCAGTGCCTCCCCGACAGTGGCGGCCGCGAAGTACGGCAAGCTGCCCCAGCCCTGCGAGACCATCGCCAAGAAGACGGTCGAGAAGCTCGTCCCCAAGGCGAAGAGCCCGGGCGGTACGACGGGTAAGTCCGCCGACACCGACGCCCGCGGCACCTGCTCCTGGAACGGCCTCGACGGCTTCCAGTACCGCTGGCTCGACGTCTCCCTCCAGCGCTTCGACTCCGACCCGACCCTCGGCAGCGGTGAGAGCCGCGCCAAGGACGCGTACGCCAAGCAGGCCGGCCGCGTGAAGTCGGTCTCGGACACCAAGGGCGTCAAGGGCCTCAGGACCGGCACGGCGCCCGGGGTCGGCGACGAGGCGACGACCGTGCGCTACGACCTGAAGAAGGACGGCGACGGCTTCAAGAACCAGACCCTCCTGGTGCGTTCGGCCAATGTCGTCATCACCCTCAACTACAACGGCGCGGGGTACGAGACCGGCAAGACGCCGAAGGCCGAAGACCTGCTGAAGGACGCGCAGGGTGCGGCCAAGGAAGTCGTCGCGGCCGTGGCCGATGCCAACACGGCGGGCGGCAAGGGCGGCACATCCGACAAGACGGACAATCCGTCCGGCAAGGCCTCCGACGCATCCGGAAAGCCCGCCGAGGAGTCCGGCACGACCGGCGGCAAGGCCGACAACTAAGCCGCACAACCCCCCAAACGGCAGCGTGCGTCCGGGCCCCGCGCCGGGCCCGGGCGCCGCGGCGCGTACACGTGTGCCAGGCTGTGCGCGCCAGATGCCGAGAGTTGGAGGGGATCGCGGGTGGCCGCGATGAAGCTGACACGCACACACCGAATACTGATCGGCGTGGTCGTCGCGGGAGCGGTCTTGATCGCGGCGATCGGCTTCGCCGGTTCGTACTCCGCGGTGCGCGACCTCGCCGAGAAGAAGGGCTTCGGCGCCTTCTCCGCCGTCTTCCCCATCGGTATCGACGCGGGAATCGTCG
>NZ_JBQQBW010000112.1:0-20626 GCF_052245415.1 Streptomyces sp. 8N706
CCAATGCCGTTGCGTTACGGGTCTGGCGCCCTTGGTGCGCTGATCAGGACGGCTTCGGTGGAGGTCCGGGTGGGTTGAGGCCAGTGCCGGTGCTCGGCTCTCTTGAGCCGGTAGTTGGACATCTTGCGCTTCACCACGCGGGGCTGGCTGCGGAGCCGGCGCGGTGGCAAGAGCCTGGCCAGCAGGTCGTCGCGGAGGTGGACCAGCGCGGTGACCAGCTGTTCAGGGGGAAAAGATCCCTGGTGAGGTGGTGACACTGCGGCGGGCGGCCCGCAGGGTGTCGGTGAAGGAGAGCCGGTCGGGGTCGACCGTGCGGGTGGCCGCGGTTCTGCACATCAGCATGCGCAGTGCGTGGTGGACCAGCAGATGCGCCCAGATCTGCTGGCGTATGCCGTCCGGGGTCTTGCTGGACAGCACCACCTTCGGTCCCCGCTGGTGGGTCTTGATCTCCCCGAGCGCGGATTCGATCTCCCACCGCTGGTGATACAGCGCGGCCAGCTCAGCCGCGGGGTACGCCTGGGGGTCGAGCAGATCGGTGACCAGCCGGTACCCACTCTCCTCGGCACCGGGGACGCCGCGGAGGTCGTAGGCGATGACGCGGACTGGTACTGGATCACGCTTCTTGGCATCGGTGCCGGCGTGGATGCGGGAGAGCCAGGAGCCGTCCGATAGCCGCTGCTGCACCGGCAACACCCGGTTGGCCGGCACCCGCCACAGCACACGAGCGCCGGTGGCGGTGAAGGCCCGCCACAACGGGACACCGAGGAATTCCCGGTCGGCCAGCACCAGCATGCCCGGCCCGGTAGAGCGCACCAGACGGGCCGACAGCGTCACCTCCCCGACCCGGCAGCCCTCCAGCTCCGCATCCAGGACCGCATGCGTGCCGCACTCCACCAGCGCGGCCATCCGCACCTGCGGAAACGCGGCCTTCTCCGAGCCTCGAGCGTTGCCGGGGCGGCCGAACTCCTTCTCATTGGCAAAGCTGTCCGCCACATCCCAGCACGTGCCGTCGATCGCTACCAGCCGCAGCCCACGCCACCACGCACCCGGCGTTCCTTCCTCCGCCAGCGGCCGAGCCGCAGCGGCGAACAGCACCCGCAGCGGCTCCGACCCCAGCCGCTCCCTCGCTCTGAACAGGGATGACTTCGCCGGGATCCGCCACGAGCCCCACAGCCCGGCCCCCCGCAGACCCTCGACCAGGTGCCGCAGCACCTCCAGATACGGAGCCGGTGAGAACAACGCCAGACCAAGAACGAAGTAGACCACCAGCCGGGCGGGCAGCAACCGTCTGCGTTGTTCGGTCCGGCCACACGCGGCGACCACCCGATCCACCAGACCCGGCGGATACACCCACGTCAGCAACCCAAGACCCGATAACTCCCGCACACCCTCGACCACCGGCACCACCCCCGAGACGGTCCCAGCACACTACTTGCCGACGTAACGCCGCCTAAACGCAACGGCATTGGCCCTAGGTCCCCTTCCGACACATGGCGCCGTCCGCCGCAAGGCGGGGCCCACGCCAGGCTCCCGGACATCGTCCGGGAAACCCCCCAGCCGCGTCGGCGGCAAGCGGAAGAGTGTCCGCCGGAATTCCCCATGCCCAAGGCAGGGCTGCTCGGACGCTCCGGCACCGCGGCTGGGGTTCCTCCTTGCCGAAGGCCGGGGGAGTGTGCCGATCCTCGTGGGCAAGGGGGAATGTGTCGGGCAGGACCGGTGACAACCGGCCCGCTCCCGGTCACTCCTCCGGGGGCGGGCGCCCGAGCGCGCGGCGTGGAGCGGTTCTCGAACCGGCCGACGTTCGTGTCCAGCGGATGGGTCGTGTACGGGTGGCAGCGCCCATGGGCCTGGAGGCCGGTGTGCCCCGGTCGGCCGTTCCCCTGCGCGGTCCACCTCGGGAGTTGCCCACCCGGTCCCCGGGCGGGCGCGGTCGCCGGTACGGCGGAGGGCGCGGGAGCGGTCACCGGCCGGTGAGCAGCACCCACACCGTTCCCCGGGCGAACCGGACGGGCTCCCCGGACGGAGTGGTGAAGCGCGTGCCGCTCTCCGGGTCCGCCCGGCTCCACCGGGCGTCGTACGCCCTGCCGTCCCGGAGCACGAGCGCTGTGCCGGAGCCGACCGTCTCGCTGTACGGGGAGACGCTCCCCAGCTTGTCCTGGAGCGCCGAGTCGCGGATGGTCACGCGCTGGACGACGACGGTCGCCGCCGTGTCGCGCCCGCCGTCGGTGGTGCGCGCGGGGTCGCCGTCCATCGAGACCAGCCACCGCTTGTCCTGCGGCGACCAGGTGAAGGCGTACCGGGCGGCCGGGTAGCGCACGGTCTGCTCGGCGACCTGCCGCCCGCCCGGCGGCGCCGCCCCGAACCGGAACCCGATGTCCGACGCCTTGCTCGCCCCCGGGGCGTCGGCGAGGATCCGGGCGGGCCGGATGTAGAGGTTGTGCGGGGCGGGCCGCTCGCTGTCGCGGACGTAGGCGTCGGGGGCCTTGCCGGGGGGCACGGCGTACAGCGGAGCGTTCATGAGAAACGGCCGCAGCCTGGACTGCGCCCCGGAGTACGCCAGCGCGGGCCTGCCGAACTGCCGCAGCAGCTCGACATCCGACTCGCGGGCGCTGCGCACCGGGCCCAGCTTCGGAGGCAGGCGGGAGGAGAGGACCGCCAGTATCCGGGTCTGCCCGCCCTCGACCTGCTCCACGTAGACGATGTCCGCCGCGCCGAGACCGGTGTGCGGCCGCGCCGGTCCGACGTTGTCCACCTTCACCGCGAGTACGGGCCCGGGCCGCGCGGGGAGGCCGGTGAACGGCGAGACGGTCTGCCCCTGCGACGGTGTCGGGGCGGGCTCGTCCCCGGACCCCGAATCCGTGCATCCGGCGAGGCCGAAGCCCAGGACGGCGCACACCACGGCGACGACGGATATACGCCGCGCCGCCGTCACGATCCGCTCCAGCCGTCCGCTGTGGGCGCCGTGCCAGTAGACCCTGCCGCAGTCCGGACAGCGCATGAAGGTGTCGTACGTGCGCCGGGTGCCCGGCCGCAGCAGGTGCGCCACCTCGGCCTTGGCGACCGATGACAGCGGCGCGTTGCAGGCCATGCAGCGGGTCCAGGGAGCCAGCCGGGGCTCGAACCGTTCGAGTACGTCGGTGAGTTGGGCGTCCCGCTGAGCGCCGCGCACATACGCCCCCCGCCACAGCGCCCTGCGGCGCAGCAGCCCCCGGTCCTGGGTCAGCAGCACCCGGCGCTCGCGGTTCGCCTGCTCGATCAGGGCGTCGTCGCCCATGTCGTTGCGGTAGGCGGTGTCCACGCCGACCAGCCGCAGCTGCCGGGCCAGCGCGCCGAGATGGACGTCGAGGACGAAACGCAGCGGCTCGGGGCGCGGCTCCTGCGGGCGTGGCACCGGCCGGACCTCCACGACGTCGCCCGCGCGAGGGCGGTAGGAGGCGCGGACCGTACGGCCGCCGGCGACGAGTGTGCCGACCTCCGGCAGAGGAACGCCCAAGGACTCCACCACATGCCCGAGCGAGGAGGTGCCGTCGACCGGCACCCGGACCTCGCCGGCCCGATGGCGGGCCGGCAGGAACAGCCGCAGTTCCGCGGCGAAACGAAGGCGCAACGCCGATGCGTCCACGCATTCAGCATGCCATCACCGGCTCGTCCGGAGCGCGCCGAAGGACCGGGCGGCAGCGGACGGCCAGGGGCCGGGCCGGCAACCCGCGAGGAGCGAACCCTTCCCTGTCCCAGCACACTCCCCCAGCTACCGCTGGGTGGGGTCCCCCCGGCCGAAGGCTGGGGGAGTGCCCCCACGCTGCGGTGTCGGAGTCGCCCGGGTACTCCCCTGGCCTTCGGCATGGGGGACCCCAGTACGAGGGCGATCTCCCCCAGACTCAGGGGCGCCCCCACCGCCGTGCGATGCACCGCACCGGACGCCGCGAGCTTCCCGGCAACCGTCCCGGTCACAGCACTAGAAAGGCCTGGGGGTGCCGCGGATCTCGAAGTTCGTGAGCCCCTCCGGCTCCTCCTCCGTGACCGACACCTCGTCGACGATCGCCGTGGGCGGCCCCTCGTGTGCCCAGGCGACCATCTCTCCGACCCGCTCGGGGTGCCCCTCGAATACGGCCTCGACGGTGCCGTCCGGCAGATTCCGCACCCAGCCCGACACGCCGCGTAGGGTGGCCTCGCGGCGGCATGTGTCGCGGAAGTACACACCCTGCACATCACCGGAGACCACCGCCCGTCTGCGCACGATGCCTGCCATACCCCGTCCGTTTCCCTCCGCCGGCGGCCCCGGGCCGGCCTCGGCCCCCGGGCCCGTACGACCGCAGGTATATCCCGTGCCCGCGGTCAGTCCGCGGAGCCGCGCCCGGTGGGCGTGCGGCTCACGGCGCGGCCCGCACGGGAGGCCGCGCGGGCGAAGACGGTGGCGTCGAGGACGGCCGCACCGCCCGGGTCGTTGTTGAAGTACACGAACACATCGGCCGTGTCGGGCCAGGTGTCGGCGATCCGCCGTACCCACGTGGCGAGTGCCTGACGGCCGTAGTGCGGCCATGGCTCGGCGCGGCCCTCGTGGAGGCGCAGATACCCCCAGTCGGCGGTCCGCCACAGCGGCGTCGCCGGTCGGGAGTACCGGTCCGCCCAGCACAGCGCGGCGCCCCGCCGCTCCAGCACGGCCCGGACCTCCGCCGTCCACCACGAGTCGTGCCGCGGTTCGACCGCCACCCGGACCCCCGCGGGGAAGCAGCCGAGGCAGGTGTCCAGGGCACCGGTGTCCGCCCGGAGCGTGGGCGGTAGTTGCAGCAGAACGGGGCCCAGCCGGGGGCCGAGGCCGGAGGCGTGCGACATCAGCCGCTCCACCGGCTCCCGCGGATCGCGAAGTCGTTTGATGTGCGTGAGGTAGCGGCTCGCCTTGACCGCCGCGACGAACCCCTCCGGGGTCCGCTCCCGCCAGGAGGTGAAGGTCTCCACGGTCGGCAGCCGGTAGAAGGCGTTGTTGCTCTCCACCGTGGCGAACTGCCGGGCGTACTCCTCCAGCCACAGCCGCTGCGGCAGCCCGGGCGGATACAGGACCCCGCGCCAGTGCTTGTACTGCCAGCCGGAGGTTCCGACGAGGAGCGTCATGTTGCGAGCATGCCCCTTGCGCCCCGCGGCCTATCAGTGGCCGCTCAGCGGCTGCCCACCGCGGCCGCCACCGCCCGCAGATAGCGCTCCGCGGCGGCCCGCTGCACCAGCCGTCCGACGGGGCCGCCCCAGCGGGTGTACCAGTTGCCCGGACGGGAGAAGGCGGTCACCGCGAACCACACCCCGCCCCGCTCGTCGAGCGTGACGGTGAAGGACTCCTCGCCGCTCTCCGGATGCCCGGGCAGCGTCCCGTACGCGAAGCCCGTACGGCGCGGCCCCGACATCGCCCAGACCACCCTGCACGGGATCAGCAGCCGGGGGAACCGCAGACCGGGCGGGCGGGCGGTGACGATCACCGTGTCCCCGGGCGCCGGGGAAGACCCCGGGTGGACCTCGAAGCCGGCCCCGCGCTGCGCGCCCCAGGCCAGCACATACGCCCCGGCCCGCTCGTAGAGCTCCTGCCCGCTGCCGAGGCGGATCCGGCGGCGCAGATGCGTGTACCCGGCGGGGAGCGGGCCTTCCAGAGTGGCCCCCGCTTGCGAGTACGTCAGCTGCTGTCCGCACGCTGTGCGGTGCGCGCGGTGCCGATCCCGGGTCATGGGCCCAATCTACGGACCCGGATCCCGTCCGGGACCCCGGGGTGCGGTTTGGGTCACAGGTCCGGGGTGCACCCGTAGGGCCTCGGCAGAGACCGCGGACCGGTCTCGGAAGGAGGCGTCATGAGGGCTCTGACCTGGCACGGCAAGCGCGACGTCCGCGTGGACACCGTGCCCGATCCGACCATCGAACAGCCGACGGACGCGATCGTACGGATCACGTCCACCGGGATCTGCGGCTCCGACCTGCACCTGTACGAAGTGCTCGGGCCCTTCATGGGGCAGGGCGACGTCCTCGGCCACGAGCCGATGGGCATCGTGGAGGACGTCGGCAACGAGGTCACGTCACTGTCTCCGGGCGACCGCGTGGTGGTCCCGTTCAATGTCTCCTGCGGCACCTGCTACATGTGCGAGGCCGGGCTCCACTCCCAGTGCGAGACCACACAGGTCCGTGACCGGGGGATGGGCGCCTCGCTGTTCGGCTACACCAAGCTCTACGGGGAGATCCCCGGCGGCCAGGCCGAGTATCTGCGGGTGCCGTTCGCCAACACACTGCCGGTGAAGGTCCCCGAAGGCCCGCCCGACGAGCGCTTCGTCTACCTCTCCGATGTGCTGCCCACCGCCTGGCAGGCCGTCGAGTACGCGGCCGTTCCCCCGGGCGGCACCGTGGTGGTGCTGGGTCTCGGCCCGATCGGGGACATGTCCGCACGGGTGGCGCTGCACCGTGGCGCAGGTCGCGTCATCGGCGTCGACCTCGTGCCGGAGCGCCTGGAGCGAGCGCGCGCCCACGGTGTGGAGGTGCTGGATCTCCGGGAGCACGAGAAGGACCTCGGCGAGATCATCCGTGGAATGACCGACGGGCGTGGGCCCGACTCCGTCATCGACGCGGTCGGCATGGAGGCACATGGCGCCCCGGCCGCCAGGATCGCCCAGCAGCTGACGACCATGCTGCCCGGCACGGTCGCGGGGAAGCTGATGGAGCACGCGGGCGTGGACCGGATGAGCGCGCTCTACACCGCCATCGACGTCGTACGCCGCGGCGGGACGATCTCACTGACCGGTGTCTACGGCGGCATGACGGACCCGCTGCCGATGCTCACCCTGTTCGACAAGCAGATCCAGCTCCGGATGGGGCAGGCCAACGTCAGCCGGTGGGTGGACGACATCCTGCCGCTGCTCACCGACGGCGATCCGCTCGGGACCGAGGGCTTCGCCACGCACACGCTGCCGCTGGAGGACGCCCCCTGGGCGTACAAGACGTTCCAGGCCAAGGACGACGGCATGATCAAGACGCTGCTCAGGCCCTGAGGCCCCGAGGGAAAGGCGGCTCCGGCCGGGCGGCGGGCAGCGGTGTCAGCGGGTGAGTCCCACACCTTCCGGCGTCATCGTGTGGGTCGGCTCCGGGACCAGGTCGAACAGCAGTTGGAGTGCGAGTGCGCACAACTGGGTCTCCGCCAGACGGCGGTACGGGGCCTCCGCACCGTCCCGGCCCTCGGCGTCCAGCGCGGTGGCCCGGACCGCCCGGTAGCAGGAGCGGGCCTCCTCCAGCCTCTCCTCCGACGGGCCTGTACCGGATCTGCCGCTCTCGGCCACCAACTCCGCGAACAGCTCCAGCAGACTGCAGAACTGTTCGCGGAACTCGGCGCTGAGCAGGGCCGGGTCGGAACCGGCGCCGCCGCGCCGGGCTTCCCGGGTGAGGACGCGGGCCTGCTCGCCCACCGCATAGAGCGCGTCCAGGGTCGTGTGCGCGGGCAGCGGGGCGTACTGCCGGGTCAGCCGTGACCTGGCGTTGAACCGATGGCTCTCGACCGCCGTCAGTTGGGCGTCGGCCACATCCAGGGTGGTCCGGTGCACGGCGAGCAACCGCGCCGTGCGGTGCGCGGATCCGTACAGCTCTCCCTGTCTGATCTCCGCCGCCGTGTCGCGGAGCAGCTCGGCGGTGCGCAGCCCCAGCCGGTAGGCGGCCTCTCCGGCCTCCGCCCGCCGGAGCGGCGGCGGCAGCACAGCGTTGACGGCGATGCCCACCGCGGCGCCGATGGCGACGTCACCCAGCTTGGGCACGGCGTACGCCATGGGTGCGCTGCCACCGGCGAGGAGCACGAACAGCGCCGTGAACGGCACTTGAAGGCTCTGTCCGCTCAGCTTCGGCCAGGCTCCGAGCAGCAGTGCGGCGGGCACGACGACCAGGATCCCCCACAGGCCGGGCCCGAAGACCGCCGAGACCGGCACGCCCAGCACCACTCCGAGCAGGAACCCGATGGCGTACCGCCCGGCTTCGCGCAGCGAGCTCAGCACCGTCGGGTACACACCGAGGAGCGCGGCGAGCGGCGCGAAGTAGGGCTGTTCATGGCCCGGGATGAGGTGGGCCAGCCACCATGCGCCGCCCGCGGCGGCCATGGCCTTGGCGAGCAGCTGGAGATCCGGGGCGGACCCCCTCGGTCGGGTGAGGATCCGGCGCAGACGGTCGAGCATGTGCTGACGGCTTACCCCTCGTGAGGTAACGGGCAAACGTGTGGATAACGGGTCACTGTTCGATCAGTACGCGCAGCGTGCCCAGGCCGGTGTCGGCGGCGTCCGGGACGCGCATACCGGCCTCCACCCCCGTACGGAGATAGCGCAGCACCGGCCCGGTCAGGCGCTCACCGGGGAGCGCGGCCGGGATCCCCGGCGGGTAGGGGGTGAGCATCTCGGCCACCACGCGGCCTTCCGCCTCATGGAGGGGCACGTCCTCGTGGGCGCCGAAGTACGCGTCGCGGGGCAGGCACGTCTGTTCCATCAGCAGGTCGCCCGGCGAGGGCACGGCGACCTCCGGTGCCGGACGCAGTCCGGGCGCATGCGCGGCGAGGTCCCGGAGCCCGGACAGGAGCGCGGACGTGGTGGACGCGTCGTCGGCGTGGGTCAGTTGGGCACTGATCCGGCGGTGGTCGGCCAGGTGCAGGTCGATGTGGTGGTACTGGCGCAGCCAGTCGGCGGCACGGTATCCGGTCGTGCCCAGTCCGGTGATGTCGATGACCACGGGCAGCGCGTCGAGGTCGGATGCCAGGTCCGGACCGACGAAGTCCGTCCGGTCGTTCACATGCAGCCCGTCGATGTCCTCGATCTCCTCCCGCACCCGGCGGCCGAGCTCCAGCGCGCCGGAGAGGAGTTCCCGGCCGTGCTGGGCCATCTGCCGCCGCCATCCGTCGAGTCCGGCGTAGATGAGGGCCGACGGGCTCGTGGTCCCCAGCAGGTCGGCCCGGGACTTGAGCGCCGCCGCATCGATCAGGTCACCCCGCAGATGGAACACGGAGCCCTGCTCCAGGCCGCTGCCCATCTTGTGGATGCTGGTCACACAGACGTCCGCGCCCGCGTCCATCGCCCAGGCGGGCAGTTCGGGGTGGAAGGGCAGATGGGCGCCCCACGCCTCATCGACGATCAGCGGGTGCCCCCACCGGTGGCACACGTCGGCGATGGCGGCCAGGTCGGCACACGAACCGTACGGGGTGGGGCTGGTCACCAGGGCACCCCGCGCCTCGGGGTGCTCGGCGAACGCCTTGTCGAAGGCCTTCGCCGAGGGCGGATGGGCGAGATGCCGCTCGGAGTCCCACTGCGGCTCGACCCAGATGGGCCGTACGCCGGAGAGGATCAGCCCGGACACCACCGACTTATGGGCGTCCCGGCCCACCAGCAGGGTCTCGTGCGGCCCGGCCGCCGAGAGCATGGCGGCCTTGACCGACAGGGAGCTGCCGCAGGTCGAGAAGAAGGTGTGCTCGGCGTGCACCGCGTCGGCCATCAGGATCTCGGCCTGCTCGAGGACCCGCCCCGAGGTCCGCCGGTCGTCCAGCCCGCCCGACGCCAGGACGTCGGAGTGGAAGACGGCGTCACCGAGGACCGCCCGGACCCGCGGGTCGGCGCCACGGGCCTGCTTGTGCCCGGGCGGGGTGAAGGGGATCTCCTCGCGCTCGTGGTACCGGGCGAGGGCGTCGAGTACGGGTGCTTGCGTGTGGTCCATATGCAGACGCCTGCCCGCGGTGGCCGAAAGCGAAAAGACCGACCGGCCCCCCTGCGTGCCGGCGGGCCGGTGGACTCGGGGACGTATGAGCGGGCGGGTGGATGCGTGGGCCGTTGGCCCGGGGGCACGTGGGCGCGGGGTCAGGTACCGCAGAAGGCCAGGTGGAACAGGCCGCCCTCGGGGTCCCTGAGCTCCGCCACACGGCCGAAGTGCGAGTCGCAGGGCGGCGAGACGACCGTGCCGCCCGAGGCGACGGCCTTCTCGGTCGCGGCGTCGACGTCGTCCACGCAGAAGTACACATGCCATTGCGGCCGGATGTTCGGATCGGGAGCGTCCTCGACGCCCCCGCCCCGGATGTCGGCCACGGTGTGTCCCGCGATCCGCAGGACCACCCGCTCGTCCTCGTACCGGACGTCGATGCACTCGTCGTCCTGCTTGTCCCAGTCGAACACCTCTCCGTAGAAGAGAGCCGAGGCGAACGGGTCCCGGGTCCGCAGCTCGAGCCACGCCGGGGCACCGGATCTGCGGCCCACCCGCCAGTCCGGGTCGACCTCGCCCTGCCAGATGCCGAACACCGCGTCGGAAAGATCGGCGGCCCACGCCACGCGCCCCTTGCCGAACTCGATCGGGCCCACCGCGACCGTGGCGGAGCGCTCACGGACGCGCTCGGCCACCAGGTCCGCGCTGTCGGCGGCGAAGTACGCGGTCCAGCAGACCGGGAAGCCCATGGTCCGAGCCATCGCCCCCAGGCCTGCCACCGGCGTCCCGTGGGCGAGCGCCACCGAGTAACTGCCGGCCCCCTGGAAGCCGGGCTTGTACTGCCAGCCCAGCACAGACCCGTAGAAGTCCTGAGCGGCCTCCAGATCGTGCGCCATCAGACTCACCCAGCAGGGCGCACCCTGCACCGCCCGCGTCGTGGCCCGCACGGCGGTTCACCTCGTTCCCGCGGAATGGTCAGTGCTTCCACCCTCCGCCACGAGCGCCGGGAACGCCACCCGGCTGTTCAGTCCGTTCCGTCCGTGAGAGGCCTGGGTTCCAGGGGCCGGGTGGCCGGTCCGTGGAGGACCGAGCCGTCCGCGGCGAACCGCGAGCCGTGGCAGGGGCACTCCCAGACCCGCTCGGCGTTGTCGAAGCGCACGAGGCAGCCGAGGTGGGTGCAGCGGGCGGAGACGGCCGTGACCGTGCCGGAGTCGTCCCGGTGGACGGCACAGTACTGCCCGCCCAGCCGCACCACGGCACCGCTGCCCGGCGGGATGTCCTCCACCGAGTCGAGGTGGGAGGTGTGCAGCCGGTCGCCCACGAAATGCTTGGCGACGAACGCCTGCTGGTGGAGCAGTGGGGACGTCTCACGCAGATGCGGAAGACGCCGTGGGTCGTACAGCTCCGTCCACGCCGGCCGGGGGCCGCCCACGATGTGGGAGGCCAGCAGCCGTCCGGACATCACCCCGCCGCTCATGCCCCAGCCGCCGAAGCCGGTCGCCACGTACACATGCTGCGTACCGGGGTGGAAGTGCCCGACGTACGGCAGCCGGTCGGTGGTGACGTTGTCCTGGGCCGCCCAGCGGTAGGCGATCCCCCCGGTGACCGGGAAACGCTCGCGGGTCCAGTCGGTCAGCCGTGCGAAACGCTCCTCCACATCGGCGGTGCCCGGCTCGAAGGACTCACCGGTCACGAGCAGCAGCCGGTGCTCGTCGTCCAGCGGAGCCGTACGCACCGAACGGGTGCGCTGCTCGGGGGTGATGTACATGCCGATCGGCGCACTCCCGGCGGGGACCGGCGCGGCGACGACCACCTCCCGGCGCGGCTTCAGACGGGCGAAGAGCATGGACCGGTCGAAGACCGGATAGTGCGTCGCCACGACGGCGTCCCGCGCCACGACCGTGGCGCCGGTCTCGGTGGTGATACGGCAGCGCGCGCCGTCGTGCAGCCCGGTGGCCCGGGTCCGCTCGAAGATACGACCGCCACGGCTGACCAGGTCGCGTGCGAGGGCGAGCAGAAATTTGCGCGGGTGGAACTGCATCTGGTCCTCGACTCGCACCGCCCCCGAGACCAGGAACGGCAGTTCGGTCACCGTGACGAACGACGCCGACAGACCGGCCTCGCGCGCCGCCCCGACCTCCGCCCGGATCTCCCCGGCCCGGCGCTCCGACTCCATGTAGGTGTACGCGGGAACGCGCTCGAGCTCCGCGTCCACCCCCAACTCGGCGCAGATACGGCCGACATGCTCGACGGCGTCCTGGTGCGAGTCCGCGTACAGCCGTGCGGTCTCCCGGCCGAATTGCTCCCGCAGCCGCGTGTACGCCAGGGAGTGGAGCGAGGTCAGCTTGGCCGTGGTCGACCCCGTCACTCCGGAGCCGATGCGGTCCGCCTCGAGGACGGCGACCCTCACCCCGGCGCGCTCCAGCTCCCACGCGGTGCACAGCCCGGCGATACCGCCGCCGACGACGGCGACGTCCACCTCCAGATCGGAGTCGAGCGGCGGGTGGGCGGTGCTCTCCGTCGAGGCCATCCAGTACGACTCGTGTGTCACGCGGTCATGCGGCATGCACCGCGGGTTCCCCCTCGACGGGGCCGGGTAACGGCGAGGACGCGCTCCGTCCCGTACTGCCGGGGTGCTTGCCCGGAGGCCCCGTCCCGGGCCGGGGAGACCCGGCCCGCCTGCCCCCATGCGAGGTCCCGTTCGGCCGGGGGTGCCTCGACCCCTTCGATGCAGGGCGCGAGGTCCCGTCCGGACCCGGGCTGTGGGAGGTGCCGTCCGGACGGTGTGTGGGGTCTCGTGCCGAGCCGAGCGGCGCCGGGTCCCGGCCACGGTCTGGCGCCTCGGTCCGTTCGGCCTGGGCCCGCGGAGGTCGAGCTGGAGCACGGGAGGGCCCATCCGACCCGGTGCGGGAGGTCCCGTCCTGAGCCGGGGAGACACGAGCTCCCGTTTGATCCGGGGTGCGGGAGGTACTCGGGAGCGGTGTTGCTCATGAGACCGCCAGGGGTCTACTCCCCGCAGGGCGACTCCCATCTGCTCCGCGAGGCCCTGCTGACCGCGGCCGTCCCGCCCGGGGCCCGGGCGCTGGACATCTGCACCGGCACCGGAATCCTCGCCCTCGTCGCGGCCCGTCTCGGCGCGGCGGAGGTCCGGGCAGTGGACGTCTCGCCCCGGGCGGTCCTCACGGCGCGGTGCAACGCCCGGCTGCACCGGCTGCCGGTCACCGTGCACCGGGGCGACTTCCTGAGCTGCACGACGGGCCGCCGGTTCGATCTCGTCACGGCCAACCCGCCGTACGTGCCGTGCCCCCCTGGCCACGCCGGAGCCGGCCGCGGCCGGGCGCGGGCCTGGGACGCCGGAGCGGACGGACGGGCCCACCTCGACCGGCTGTGCGAGGCGGCGCCCCGGCTGCTCAGCCCCAACGGCATGCTCCTGCTGGTCCACTCCGACCTGAGCGGACCGGCCAGGACGGTGCAGATGCTGCGTGGCGCCGGGCTCAAGGCCTCGGTGGTGGCCCGGCGCCGGCAGCCTTTCGGGCCGGTTCTGCTCAGCCGTGCGCCGTGGCTGGAGGAGCAGGGCCTGATCGCCCCCGGCCGGCGAGAAGAGGAACTGGTGGTTGTCCGTGCCGATGTCGTCCCCTGCCCCGTCTGAGCGCCGCCGGGTCGTCATCGACCCGGGCGGCCCGCTGCTGATCGAAGGACCGGTGGAGGTCGAGCTGGAGGACGGCCGTACGGTCGTCTCCGACCGGTTCGTCGTCGCCGTCTGCACCTGCCGGCGCAGCCGTAGCTACCCCTGGTGCGACACCAGCCACCGGCGGCACAGCCGTCCCGCCGCGGCGGAGGGCGACTGAGCAATCCCGGCCCTTCCGGCCCCCGTGCGGGACCTGTCCCGGACCGCGTCCCGACCTGTTTCCGGCCTGCCCCGGTCCCCGTCCCGGACCTGTTCCCGTTCCCGGACCTGTTCCCGGACCTGTTCCCGTCCCGGTCCCGGGCCCCGGACCCGTTCCCGCGTCCCGGACCCGGTCCGGACTCCCGCCGGAGTTCCGGGCACCCTCGCGCCGGGCGTGCGCCGTTCGAGCGGGTCGGCCCGCCGGGGCTGGGAGACAGACGCCCAGCCCCGCACCACGGTCAACGCAGGGCAGCGACCCACCGCCGTCTCACCGCGCGCCGCCCGCAGCGCCCGGCGCCCCGTAAGGCCCGCCCCGTCACAACGTCCGGTGCCCTGACGGCGGCTGGTGCCGCTTCAGTGCTCCTGGGACTCACAACGGGCGGCGCAACGACGTTTCCCCGCGCTGCCAGCATCCGAGGAGATGCGCCGCGAGCCGGTCCTCCAGCACCTCGGTCGCCTGGATGCCGAACACCACATCCGGTGCCAGTTCCGGGCTCACCGCCAGCAGGTCCGCGACCACGTCGCGGCGCAACACCTGTTCGTGCACCGCGTCCGCCTCGATGTGCTCGCTGTAGAACAGGACGCACGCCGGGTCCGCGCCCATGCGCCGGAGCGCGGCGACCATACGCCGAGCGCTCGGGGCCGTCGTGATCTCGGCGGCGGCGAAGTGCCCCACCAGAGCCCCGCGGAGGCTTCGGTGCAGCCCGAACAACGACATCATGTTGACGATCGCCAGGGCGGGCGCGGGCACGGCGTCCAGATAGTGCAGACACCCGGTGTGCAGCCCGGCCCCGGCCAGCAGGTCCGCATACAGCCGGGAGTGCATCCGCTCCCCGCGCCCGGCGCCGAACTCGTCGTACTCGACGGCCACGAGGGCGGCCTTGGCCCGGCCCTGGAGGCGGGGGATCACCCAGGCGTGCGGGTCGGCCTCCTTCAGGTGGTAGATGGACCGGTGCACCAGGAATTCGCGCATCTGCCACCACTCGCCGTGGTCGCGCAGATGGTGGGAGACCCCGGCTCCGTCCACCGGCTCCACGAGCAGCGCGCCCAGGGCGGCGCCGACCTCGCCACCGGGCGTCGCGGCGCGCAGCGCGTCCAGGAAGACCCGCTCGCAGCCGCCGCGGAACGTCAGCAGTCCCGGGTCCCACTCCCAGGCGTCGTCCACGCCCTGGAACCCCCGGTAGTGGAGCTCGTAGCACAGCTGCAGTGCCAGCTGCAGGTCCTCGCCGAACGGGTCGCTGCCGTCCGCATCCGGCCATCTGTGCCCTGCCGGACCGGGCCGCGACGGCAGGGCGGCGGCGACCGCCGCGGAGAGGGGCCCGCGTGGCTCGGGGAGCGTCGGCGCGGTGGGGTCCGGCACGGCGTACGACACGGCGGGATCTCCCACGGAGGACAGGGCGGGGTCACTCACGGACGACCTCCTCGGTGCCGGTGTTGGGCCGGAGCGGTCCGATGGGCCACATACCGCACCGCCGCCGCCGGTTCCCCGGCCGCGCGCTGCCGTTCCGCGCCCGTCCCGTGCGCGAGGAGGCGGGACGCGGCGGTCCGGACGCCGTCCAGGTCGCCGGCCTCCTCGAGAGCGGCGCGGACATGGCGGACCAGCGCCTCGACGAGGGCGGTCGCCGGTACGCGCTTCTCCCGTACGGGGTGGACACCGGGGCCGCGCAGCCCGTACCGGGAGGCGGACCAGACCGCGGCGGCCGCTACCTGGTCGCGGACCGGCACCGTTTCCCGGCCCGCGGAGAGCCCGGTGAGCGCGGTGCGCACGAGCGCGCGGGACAGCGCTGCCTGGAGTGCCGCCTCCTCCACGGTTATCGAGGCGTCCGCCACCCGCACCTCGACGGTCGGGAAGCGCGGCGAGGGCCGGGCGAGCCAGAAGCTCATCCGGGCGTCGATCAGGGCGCCGCAGTCGACCAGCCGTCCGACCTCCCGTTCGTACGCCGCAGCCGAGGCGAAGTGCGGAGGTACGCCGGACCCGGGGAAGCGGGACTGCTGGACCATGCGCCAGCTCGCGTACCCGGTGTCCAGGCCGTGGTGGAACGGTGAGTTGGCCGAGAGGGCCAGCAGGGTCGGCAGCCAGGGGCGCAGCTGGTTGACCACGGCCACCGCGGTCTCACGGTCCGGCACCCCGACGTGTACATGGCATCCGCACACCTGGTAGTCGGCCACGATGCCCGGATAGGCGTCCCGGATCTGCCGGAAGCGTTCCCCGTCGGTCACCGGCGCGGGTCCGGCGGCCAGCGGAGGCGTCCCGCTGGAGACCAGCAGGGCCCCGTGGCTCGCCGCCGCGGCGGCGAGCCGCTCCCGGCCCGCCGTCAGCTGCGCGGACAGATCCTGCAGCCGGGTGCACACGCCCGTGGCCGACTCGACCTGGGTGGACAGCAGTTCGTGCTTCAGCTCCGGCACGGCAGCAGGGGTGTGAGCGGCTCGGACGTCCGCCAGGACCTCGGGTGCACACGGCACGGGATGACCGCTCGCGGGGTCGAGGAGTCCTCCTCGACCCCGAGGGTGGACCCGGTCGTTTCGAGGGTCATGAGGTGCTCCGGTGGCACGGGAGTCCTGGACGGTACGGAGTGCCCCCTGACCAGCGGTGCAAACGCCGCGCACCCCAAGCGTGGCGAAATAACGCCGCGCGCCCCGGCCCCCGGGCCGCTAATCTGGTATCCGACGGACAGCCTCTTTGGGAAGCACCGACACCCTCGGCCCGTCCCGGGATGCGCCAGCCACCATGGTCGCAGTCCCGGTCGCGTAATCCGGCGCCACCGCGTCCGAACGGCCCTCTCACAGCCCCACCGGGCGTCCGGCGCCCGGCCGAGGCTGCGTCGGCACGTCCGGTTCACCCGACGCGAAGGAGTGTGCGCGGTGACACCCAAGAAGACGAAGCGGAACCAGCTCCCGCAAGAACCTGAGGAGCGCCATAAGCGGACGAAGGAAGTCCGCAACCTTGATGTCTGGGCCAGATCAGCGCCGATCCGGCTGGCAGGCTACGAGGACGACCCGGCGGAGTCGCACATCCTCCGCGGCATCGACTGACCCGTTCCGCACACTCGGGGCCCGGCCGGACATCGGCCGGGCCCCGAGTGTCACACCGGCCCGACGGACTGCGGCACGCGGTGCCCCGCCCCCCGGGGCCCCTCGTCACCTCAAGCGCGGTTGCAGCCGGGTCCGCTCGGAAAGGGCGGGCACAGACCCCGGGCCCGGAACCGCGGGCACGCTTGCGCAGGACTGCGGTCCAGGGCCGTGGAGTCCGGACCGTTGACGCGACGGCACTCATGCTGCGAGACGCGAGGCGGCCCGCCGGCGCAGGTGCCGGGCACAGACACCGGGCCCGGACTCGGGGGGAACCACCGGGAGCAGCCGTTCAGAGACCGGTGAAGTCGCCGTAGCGGCCCGCGCCCGCGGTGAAGCGGGCCACGTCGTTCACGCCCTCCGCCGGCGCCGGCTGGCCGTCCACGGCGTTGCGCACGCCGGGCCCGGACAGGATCACCGTCGTCACCGGGCCCTGCCGCTCGACCCGGAGGTCATACGGACTCCTTGGGCAGGGCGCGATCGAGGATGGGGCCGAGGTCGGTACCGGCGGGCAGTGTGCCGAACGCGTTGCCCCAGTCCCCGCCGAGGCGAGAGGCGCAGAAGGCGTCCGCGACCGCCGGATGGCTGTGCCGTACGAGGAGGCTGCCCTGGAGCACCAGCGCCATCTCCTCCGCCAGGCGGCGGGCGTGCAGCTGTGCGCCGTCCGGGTCGGTCAGCCGGGGGAGGGCCGCGCGGACCCGGGCGACGGCCGCGTCCAGCCGGTGGTCGGTACCGGCGGCCGCGTCCACCTCGGCCAGGAAGGCGTCGAGCGCCGTGGGCTCCTTGGCCAGGGCGCGCAGCACATCGAGCGCGGCGACGTTCCCCGAGCCCTCCCAGATCGACAGCAGCGGGGCCTCCCGGTAGAGCCGGGGCATCCCCGACTCCTCGACATAGCCGTTGCCGCCCAGACACTCCAGCGCTTCCGCGGCATGAGCACTGCCCCGCTTGCACACCCAGTACTTGCCGACCGCCAGACCCAGCCGGCGCAGCGCCGCCTCGGACTCGTCCCCGGCCTGGGACCGGTCCACGGCCGTCGCCAGCCGCATGGCCAGGAGCGTCGCCGCCTCCGATTCGACCGCCAGATCGGCGAGAACGTTCCGCATCAGGGGCTGGTCGATCAGTTCCGCGCCGAACGCCTGCCGGTGCGCGGTGTGGTGCAGAGCCTGGCGCAGACCCGCCCGCATGCCCGCCGCCGAACCGATCACACAGTCCAGCCGGGTCACGTTGACCATCTCGACGATCGTGCGCACCCCGTGGCCCGGTTCGCCGACCGGCCAGGCCACCGCGGCCTCGTACTCGATCTCGGCGGACGCGTTGGAGCGGTTGCCGAGTTTGTCCTTCAGCCGCTGGAGGTGCATCCCGTTGCGCGTGCCGTCGGGCAGCACCCGCGGCAGCAGGAAGCAGGAAAGCCCCTCGGCGGTCTGCGCCAGCACCAGGAACACATCGCTCATCGGGGCGGAGGTGAACCACTTGTGGCCGGTCAGCAGATACGTGCCGTCGCCCGCGGGGACCGCCTCGGTGGTGTTGGCGCGCACATCCGAGCCACCCTGCTTCTCCGTCATCGACATCCCGGCGATCAGGCCCGCCTTGTCGAGTGGCGGACGGAGCCCGAAGTCGTACGTACGGGCCGCGAGCAGCGGTTCGTACACCGCGGCAAGCTCCGGCTGGGCCCGCAGGGCGGGGACGGCGGCATAGGTCATGGAGACGGGGCAGCCGTGGCCCGCCTCGGCCTGGGACCAGACGTAGAACTGGGCGGCGCGGAAGAGATGGGCACCGGGGCGGGGGTCGGTCCAGGGCGCGGCGTGCAGCCCGCTCTCCACGGCCACCGACATCAGCCGGTGCCAGGCGGGGTGGAACTCGACCTCGTCGATGCGATGGCCGAAGCGGTCATGGGTACGCAGCCGCGGCGGCGTCTCCTCCGCCGTCCGTGCCCACTCCTGCACCTCCTCCGAACCGGCCAGCGCTCCGAGAGCCCGGACCTGGTGCTCGCTCCAGCCCGCCCCCTCACGCCGCAGCGACTCCAGCAGCGCCGGGTCGTCCGCCGTGCTGAACCCGGTCAGGGGCGGTGCCTGGTTGAGGACTTGGTGCGTGGCGCTCACGGCAACCTCCGGGGGAGTGGCATGGTCGGCTCCTGCTCCGGACGTTACAGTTTTCCTACGCATGCTGGAAGACTGTAAGAAGGACGGAGAGGGGAATCTGCGCCGGATGGACGACACGGCAATCCCTGGACTGCGGCCGTTGACGGCCCGCTCGGTCGTGCTCAGCACGCTGCTGGGCCACCATCCGCCCCACCTGCCCGTCCGCTCCCTGGTCCGGGTGGGCGAGCTGTTCGGTATCGCGGAGGGGACCATACGGGTGGCCCTCTCCCGTATGGTCACGTCCGGCGACCTCGAACAGCGTGCGGGGGAGTACGGGTTGACCGCGCGACTCCTGGAGCGTCAGGCCCGGCAGGACGACAGCCGCGCTCCCCGGACCCGCGCGTGGGACGGCGCCTGGGAGATCGCCGTCGTCACCACCGAACGCCGCCCGGCCGCCGACCGCTCGGCGCTGCGCCAGGCCATGACGGCCCTGCGCCTGGCCGAACTGCGCGAGGGGACCTGGCTGCGCCCCGCCAATCTCGTACGGCCGCTGCCACCCGTCGTCACCGGGCAGTGCACTCTGCTGACCGGCTCACCCGACGGCGACCCGGCCGCTCTCGCGGCCACCCTGTGGGAGCTGGACGGCTGGGCGCGGCGGGCGCGAACGTTGGGGACCGCACTGGAGGAATCGACCGGCCCGGCGGCCAAGTTCACGGCGGCTGCCGCGATCCTGCGCCATCTGCTCGCGGACCCGCTGCTGCCCACGGCCCTCCTCCCGGCCGCCGATTGGCCGGGCGGCGACCTCCGGCGGAGCTACGAAGCCTTCCACGAGGAGATGCGAGCGGTCCTGCACGAGCACGCCGGCCGTTGACCCGACCCCGGTGGATCCGGGTCACTGGGTTTCCGGTTCGGGCGGGGGCGTGTGATGTCGGGCCCCCGTCCGGGCGGGGCGGGTGTCACCCGGGGGGGCTCGGCCCGCGGCGTGGGTCACCGCTTGGCTCGGGCCGGGCGGCAGTGCGTCACCCGGGGCCTGGGCCCGCGTTGCTGGTGCTCAGCGTCTCGAGGCGGCGTTCCAGGGCTTGGAGGGCGCCGGGGCGTGAGCTCCGCACCCGTCGCCGTAGGTCCAGCAGGTGGGTCGCCAGTCCACGGGCCGTGGCAGCGTCCCCCAACAGTTCCCAGCAGTAGTGCGCACGGTCCACGGCTGCCACCACATCCGGAGCTTCCCGGGGCTCGCCACGGTGCAGGCGGGCGTTGGCGGCAGCCGTCCAGAGCTCGCAGGAGCGCGTGAAGTCGCCCGCGAGCCGGGCGAGGTCGGCCCGTACCTCCAGCCAGTGGACCGCTTCGGCGGAAGCGGGGCCGTGGAGGCGGAGCGCCTGCTGCTCCCAGGCGGCGGCCATCGCGGCCGCCTCACCGTGCCGCCCCTCGTGGGCCGCGGCGAGGATGGCGGGATGTGGGTCCGGCACCTGCTCGGGAGCCGGGTGCGGAGGCCGCGGTGCCGGCACCTGCGGGGCGACGGCGGGCACGCTGTCCGTACCACCGTTGTCCTGCACGGTGACGGGTGCGGGGGCGGTCACGGTTGGCGGCAGGGGTGGGGGCAGGGGATAGGAGGCTGGGCCGGGTCGGTCCGCCACAGTGCTGTCGCGCGTCGCCGACGCGTCACGCGGAACGCTTCCGCTCGGCGCGGACAGGTCGCTGGGACCGTCCCCGCGCTGTACCGGCAACGGCCCGGCACCGGGTCCGTTCGGGAGGGGGAACGCGCCGGTACGGGGTCCGTCCGGGACGGGGGACGCGCCGGTGGCGCCCGCAGCGGGGGCGGGGGAAGCGTTCGTACGGCCTCCACCCTGGGCGGGGGAGGGGCTGGTGGAGCCGAGGACCGGGGCGGGGGAGGTGCTGGTGGAACCGAGGACCGGGGCGGGGG
>NZ_JBQQBW010000113.1:0-20629 GCF_052245415.1 Streptomyces sp. 8N706
GGCGGTGGGGCTGAGGTCGTCGCGGAGCGGGCCCCGTCAAGGGATGAGGTGGCGGACCTGGGACCAGACGCTGCGGTCCAGGGTCCCCGCGCGGCGGCGGAACTCGGCGAGGGGGACCTCACGGAGCTCGTCCGTCTCGAGGAAGCTCTGGCGATCCCGCGCGTCGCCCACCGCCCCCGCGGGTAGCGGGATCACCCCGGTCCGCTCGTCGTGCAACTTGCTGGTGATCTTGGCGACCCGGACCGTGCCCCGGCGCACGGACAGCACCAGGCACGGCCGGTCCTTCGAGCCCGGGCCGTCCTCGTACGGCACGTCCGCCCACCAGATCTCGCCCGGCCTGGGCCGTTCGCCCAGACGTGTGGGCTTCGCCTGGTGCCCCGGCCTCCCAGCCGGGCGCCCCGGCCCCCGAGTCGGCCGGCCGGGCCGGCGCGGGGGGCGTCGGCGGTGGCCGCGGGCCCAGCCGTCGACGAGGGTGGCGATCAGCGCCAGCGCGACCACCGCTCCCAGGGCCGGCCACCATGATGCGTCCACGCTCACTCCCAGTCCGCGGGTTGTCGGAACCGTACTCTGGCATGGTGGCCCAGCGCGCCGTGGACCTGCGCGGCAGCGCGCCCCCGTACTGGTGAAGTGGCGGGTGAGTTCGCCCACAACAGCGCCCCGTGGAGGAGCGACCAGCCATTTCGCGCCTTACGCTCGACGCACCGCACACGCTCCCCGGACCGTCCCCCCGACCCCCCGACTTCGGGGGACCTCAGCCTCGGAGGTTCCTGCTCCATGAAGCTCACCGTCGTCGGCTGCTCGGGGTCGTTCCCGTCCGCGGACTCGGCCTGCTCGAGCTACCTCGTCGAAGCCGACGGCTTCCGGCTGCTTCTCGACATGGGCAACGGCGCCCTCGGCGAGCTGCAGCGCCACTGCGGTCTCTACGACCTCGACGCCGTGTTCCTCAGCCATCTGCACGCCGATCACTGCATCGACATGTGCGGCTACTTCGTGGCCCGCTACTACCGTCACGACGGTGGCCGGCCCGAGGCCATCCCGGTGTACGGCCCGGACGGTACCGAGCAGCGGCTGATCACGGCGTACGACGACGTGCCGTCCGAGAAGTCGATGAGTGAGGTCTTCGACTTCCGGACGCTGGAGCCCGGCAGCTTCCGGGTGGGGCCTTTCGCCGTGGGCACCGACCGGGTGTCCCATCCCGTCGAGGCGTTCGGGTTCCGGCTGGAGCACGGCGGGCGCACCCTGGCGTACTCCGGGGACACCGGCGTCTGTGCGTCGCTGGACGGGCTCGCCGAGGGCGCCGATCTCTTTCTGTGCGAGGCGTCGTTCACCTACGGCAAGGAGGACGTACCGGAGCTGCATCTCAACGGCCGGGAGGCCGGGGAGCAGGCGCAGCGGTCGGGCGTCGGGCGGCTGCTGCTCACCCACATCCCGCCGTGGACGGATCCGGAGATCAATCTGCGGGACGCCCGCGAGGTCTTCGACGGCCCGGTCGAACTGGCCCGGCCGCGGGCCGTGTACGACGTGTAGTCATCTGTCCGGCAGATCGTGCCGGCCGGTCAGGAACTCCTGGAACTTGATCTTCGCGTTGACCACCGGGTGGTGCCAGCGCTGCTCGCGCCTGGCCGCCCGTGCCAGGCGTCTCGGCTTGTTGTGGTAGCGCCAGCGCGCCCAGGGTGCCTGCGGGCGGCTGAGCCGCACCGCGCCGACGATCAGCAGCGGGATGAAGAAGAGACCCAGCAGCCCGGTCCACACCTTGCCCTTCAGCAGGGTGACGACGGCCAGGCCCAGTTCGACGAGGACGAAGAGGACCAGCAGGAGGGCGCTGCCGAGGGTGGGGTCCGACTCGTAGTCCGCCCAGTCGATCACCCCGACCGGGCGGAATCCCAGAAGGACCAGACCGCAGAGCGCCACGGCCACGAACACGGCATCGACCGAGGTGCGTCCTGCCTTGGTCCAATAGACGTCGCGCAAATGCAGGATGAGTGCGAATTCATCGAGGACGAGTGCGGCGCCCACACCGAAAACTCCGGCGAGTGAGGACTTCACGGTGTTGGTCGGGTCGGTGACCAGAATGAGCGAGACTCCGCTGACCAGCATGAACACCACGCCGAACACCACATGGTGGATATGCAGCTCGCCCGTTCTCACATTTCCCGGCCACCATCGCACCTGCGCCCGGATCATGCGCACGCTGAAGCGGATGAAGCCGAATCCGGCGATGAAGGAGCAGAGGAAGACGAACAGCGGCAGCAGGCCCGGGTCCACGATCTCCCGCTGGAACCAGCCGCCCTGCGCCAACGTCACCACACCGAAACGCTAACCGACGCGGGGGCGAATTCCTCGGCGAGCGCCCCGCACGCCGCTTCCGGGTACGGCGATACGCGAAGGCCCCGGACCGCGGGGCGCGGTTCCGGGGGCCTTGCGGAGGGATCATCAGGCCTTGGTGGCGTCCTCGACCTCCTGCTCGGGCTCCCGGCCCGGGGTGGCGAGATTGAACTTGGTGATCGCGAAGCGGAAGACGGTGTAGTAGACCGCCGCGAAGGCCAGACCGATCGGGATGATCATCCAGGGCTTGGTCGCCAGGTTCCAGTTCAGCGCGTAGTCGATCACCCCGGCCGAGAAGGTGAAGCCCGCGTGCACGCCCAGCGCCCAGGTGAGGGCCATGGAGATGGCGGTGAGCACGGCGTGGATCACGTACAGCACCGGCGCGATGAACATGAACGAGAACTCGATCGGCTCGGTGACACCGGTGACGAACGACGTCAGGGCCAGCGAGATCATCATGCCGAGGACGGCCTTACGGCGCTCGGGGCGGGCGCTGTGGGCGATGGCGAGCGCCGCGGCGGGAAGGCCGAACATCATGATCGGGAAGAAGCCCGACATGTATTGTCCGGCGGTCGGGTCCCCGGCGAAGAAGCGGTTGAGGTCACCGTGGACGACCTGGCCGGAGGCATTGGTGAAGTCGCCGAGCTGGAACCAGGAGACGGTGTTGACGAACTGGTGCATGCCGATGGGGATCAGACCGCGGTTGATCAGACCGAACACACCGGCGCCGGCGGAGCCCAGCCCGGTCATCCACTCGCCGAAGCCGGTGATCGCGTCGCCGATGGGCTCCCAGCCCACGACCACGAGGACGCCCATGGCCGTGCCGACGAAGGCCATGACGATCGGCACCAGCCGCCGGCCGTTGAAGAAGCCGAGCCAGTCCACCAGCCTCGTGCGGTGGAACCGCTGCCACAGCACCGCCGTCAGCAGGCCCATGACGATGCCGCCGAGCACACCCGGGTTCTGGTAGGCGGCCGCGGTGACCTCGGTCCCCTTCTGCCAGGCGCCGCTGAGGAAGCTGGTCTGGACGAACTTCGCGCCGTCCGGGCCCTCCACCGGGAACTGGTGGATCACCGAGTAGTAGACGAGGAAGCCGGCGACCGCCGCGAGTGCCGTGGAGCCGTCCGCCTTCTTGGCGAAACCGATCGCGACACCGATGCAGAACAGCAGCGGCAGAGCGAGCGAGGAGTCCAGCAGCGCGCTGCCGGCCCCGGCGAAGACCTTGGCCACGTTGTCCCAGCCGAGGCCCTCGGCGCCGAAGACATCGGGCTGGCCGAGGCGGAGCAGAATACCGGCGGCCGGAAGTACGGCAATCGGCAGCTGGAGGCTCCGGCCGACCTTCTGCAGGCTCTGCAACAGGCCGGATCCCCGCTTCTTGGCGGGCGCCGCGTTCGCGGTCGTCGTACTCATGGGGGTTCCTTCGGGAGCGGTAGCGTGGTCTACACCAGTGGTTTAGACCAGGTTCTAGCACAGGGGAAGCCGAATGAGGAACCCGCCGTTTCCGCTCTTTTCCATGACGGCCCGGCAGGCGTGGCAACGGCTCCTGCCCCTGCCCCTGCGGGGCGCGGCCTACCTGGTGATCTCTTTCTCGGCCTCCTTTCCGGACATGGCGTCACGGGATTCCGGCCGGGCGCACGAGGTCCATGGCCACGAGCCGGGGCCTCCGCTCTTCCTCGGCGGCCGCGCCGACCGCCGCGGTGGCTCCGGAGCTCATCGGCACCCTCCCGGCGGCAGCCCGGTCGGCCGGGCATGGCAAGCTGGTGTAGACCAGTTGCGCCACGGTGTGGCCCCGCGGCCGTGAGCGCGGGACCAGTGATCGACATCATCCGCTCGATGACGGACACTTGCCCGCGAAAGTGGGCCGAACGTGCGTTACGGTTTGGAACCCGTCGGCACCCGCCGAGCCCCGGAACACGCAGGAGTGGGACATGGCCAGCAAGGCTGAGAAGATCGTCGCCGGGCTCGGTGGCATCGAGAACATCGTCGAGGTCGAAGGCTGCATCACCCGCCTCCGCACCGAGGTCGAGGACTCCGCCCTCGTCGACGAAGCCGCCCTCAAGGCCGCGGGCGCCCACGGAGTCGTCAAGATGGGCAACGCCATCCAGGTCGTCATCGGCACGGACGCCGACCCCGTTGCCGCGGACATCGAAGACATGATGTGAACCGCTGAACCCGTCGGCCTGAGATCCTCGCCGGGCACCGGAACGGGCCCCCGGTACGACCGATAGGGTCGTCCTATGTCTCGTATCGACGGTCGGACCCCCGACCAGCTGCGCACTGTCACCATCGAGCGCGGATGGAGCAAGCACGCCGAGGGCTCGGTTCTCGTCTCCTTCGGTGACACCAAGGTCTTCTGCACCGCCAGCGTCACCGAAGGCGTACCGCGCTGGCGCAAGGGCAGCGGCGAGGGCTGGGTCACCGCCGAGTACTCGATGCTGCCCCGCTCCACCAACACCCGCGGCGACCGGGAATCCGTACGAGGCAAGATCGGCGGCCGCACCCACGAGATCTCCCGGCTCATCGGCCGCTCGCTGCGCGCCGTCATCGACTACAAGGCGCTCGGTGAGAACACCATCGTGCTGGACTGCGATGTGCTGCAGGCCGATGGCGGCACCCGTACCGCCGCCATCACCGGTGCGTACGTCGCCCTCGCCGACGCCGTCGCCTGGGCCCAGGCCAAGAAGCTGGTCAAGCCCGGCCGCAAGCCCCTCACCGGCACCGTCTCCGCCGTCAGCGTCGGCATCGTCGACGGCGTGCCGCTCCTCGACCTCTGCTACGAGGAGGACGTACGCGCCGAGACCGATATGAACGTCGTCTGCACCGGCGACGGCCGCTTCGTCGAGGTCCAGGGCACGGCGGAGGGCGCCCCGTTCGCCCGCGAGGAGCTCAACGGACTGCTGGACCTCGCCGTCGCGGGCTGCGCCGGCCTCGACGAGGCGCAGCGCACGGCACTCGCCGCCACGCTGTAGCAACCAACGACGAGCTTTGAGCGTTCTTTACCTACGGGTGTACGGAACCTCCGTACGCTCGTCCCGACGCAGGGGGAGGAACCCTTCCATGGCCATGCGCCACCGCACCACCGCCATCGCCGCCGTGGCCCTCATGGCCCTCGCCGTACCGGTCACCGCCGGGTGCGGCGCCGTGGAGAAGGCCATGGACTGCGCCCAGACCGCCGTCACCATCTCCAACAGCGTCGAGGACCTCCAACAGGCCGTCTCCGGCGCCGCGGAGGACCCGACCCAGGCCCAGAACGCCCTCGACCGGATCGACAAGAACCTCGACAGCCTCGGCGACAAGACCGACAACGCCGACATCGGCAAGGCCGTGGACGACATGAACACCGGCGTCAAGAACGCCCGCGACTCCCTCGACCAGGGCAAGACCCCGGACCTCACCCCGATCACGGACGCCGCTCAGGAGCTGACCAAGGTCTGCTCGCCCGGCTAGGGCGCGGCGCCCCAGGGACGGATAATCGGGCCATGCAGCGTCTGATCCTCGCCACCCGCAACACCAACAAGGTCACCGAGCTCCGCGCCATCCTGGCGGGGGCGGGCCTGTCCGTCGAACTCGTCGGCGCCGACGCGTATCCCGACGTGCCGGACGTCAAGGAGACCGGTGTCTCCTTCGCCGAGAACGCCCTGCTGAAGGCCCATGGCCTCGCCCGCGCCACCGGGCTCCCGGCCGTCGCGGACGACTCGGGGCTCTGTGTGGACGTCCTCGGCGGGGCCCCCGGCATCTTCTCCGCCCGTTGGGCGGGCCGGCACGGCGACGACAGGGCCAACCTCGAGTTGCTGCTGGGCCAGCTCGCGGACATCGCCGACACCCACCGCACCGCCCACTTCGCGTGTGCGGCCGCCCTGGCGCTGCCGGACGGCACGGAACGCGTGGTCGAGGGCCGCCTCCACGGCACCCTCCGCCATGCGCCGTCGGGCACGGGCGGATTCGGCTACGACCCGATCCTCCAGCCGGAGGGCGAGACGCGCACCTGTGCGGAGATGACTCCGGAGGAGAAGAACGCGATCAGCCACCGGGGCAATGCCTTTCGGGCGCTGGCGCCGGTGGTCCGTGACCTGCTCGGCTGACGACCTAAGACCAAGGGCGCGGCACCTGTGGGGTGTCGCGCCCTTTCTGGTGGGCCCGGTGGGACTCGAACCCACGACACACCGGACCTAAACCGGCGCCCTCTTGCCAGCTGGGGTACGGACCCGTGGCGTCCACTCTACTGTGCCCCGTCGCGCGACTGAGAAGGGACGGCCGCCCGGGGAGAGCGGCCGAAGAGGGGACCTGGCCTGGCCGGCGGGACGGACGGTGTCAAGCGCGCGGCGCAGCCATGGTGGCCTTCGCTCGTGAGGAACCCGGATGGAGACGGCGGAGGATGCCGGGCCGCCGGTCTGCCGGTGGGGAGGCGCGGCCGGGGGCGTCCCTGTCCGGTGAAACGGCTGTCGAGCAGCCATGAGCCGTGATGCTCCGTGTCACGGGACCGCCTTCAGCGCCGTCTTCTCGCCCGGCGAGCGACCGATGCCCGGTGCGGCAGGCCCTCGCCGCTTGTCGACCGGTGGGTGACGCAGCCCAACGAACCCTGGCTGTGTATGCGTTGAGCTGCTCAACGCGGCCCGTGGGCGCCCGGGGCCGCTCTGCCGCGTTTCACACCCCGTCGACGGATCGAAGCGCCGACTTCACGCAGTCGGTCGCCGACACGTGCGCAGGCTTCCCCAGGGGCCGGGGCCAGGAGCAGGTGCGTCAAAAAGCGCCGCCAGTGGCCCGGCGTGTTGTAGGACAAAAAACCGCAATTCTGGCATAACGTGCATCTGCAAGGTTTTCAATCCCTCACGGATCAGTCGACTCTGACGGAAGTGGAGATGTAGTGCGCAAGCTTCACAAGGTCGCTCTTGCGGCCACCATGGTCGGGAGCCTCAGCATGTTCGGGGCCGGCGTTGCCTCCGCCCACGACGGATACAAGTCGTACGACTCGCACAAGTCGTACGACAAGAAGTCGCACAAGGACGATGGCGACGTGATCGTCTGCGACCAGGATTACGAGGTCGAGAACCCGACCTTCCAGGAAGGCATCGTCAACCTCTCGAACATCAACCTCCTCAGCTCCACGGCGACGTCGACCGCGGTGACGCAGAACTGCGGTAAGGACATCGAAAGTGGGAACGTGGCCGACGCCGAGTCGGGCGACGTCGAGGACAACGAAGCCGACATTGAGATCGAGACCGAAGACTAAGGGCTGAAACGGGCTTAATGGCCAGCTCCGGGGCCGAACCTCCGGACTCGGCCCGGAGCTGCCCTTGCGTCATGACCCGCGCTTCCCCAAGAGCCGCGTCTCATGGCGAGCCTGTCTCCGCACGGAGGTGTGTGCGGTGCCCGCCCGGACTCACGGTCCACCGGCGGGCACCAGCACCACAGGACGAGTCAGGTGCGTTTCCGGGTCCGTGTGCATGTGTGAGCGTGCCCTCGTCCGACCGCTACGCGGGGAGGGGGCGCGCTCGGCCCCTCGGTTCCGGGGCCTGCGCCCGGACCAGTTCCACCGCTTCCTTCAGGGTCGCCACCGCCGGGGGCGACCCTTCAAGCGGTTCCGGGCCGTCGCCTTCTTGCACGCCACCGCGATGAGCCCGATGAGCGCCGCCGCCACGTGGAGTACGCCGGCATCAGGCCGGTGCCCGTCCTGATGACCGGGGTCGGGCCGTGATCACCAGCGAGGTCATGCCGCCGAAGAGCGGGGCGGACAGGTTGTGGCCGATGGACGGCGAGCCGTAGTGGACGCCCGTCGGGACGAGGGCGGGGAATCCTGGGCCTCAGATCGACAGGTCCTTGATCAGTTTGGCGACGTGGCCGGTGGCCTTGACGTTGTACAGGGCGCGTTCGACCTTGCCCTGTTCGTCGACGATCACCGTCGAGCGGATCACACCGGTGACGGTCTTGCCGTACAGCTTCTTCTCCCCGAACGCGCCGTACGCCTCCAGCACCTTCTTCTCCGGGTCGCCGACCAGGGTGACCTTGAGGTCCTCCTTCTCGCGGAACTTCGCGAGCTTCTCGGGCTTGTCCGGCGAGACGCCGATGACGTCGTAGCCCGCCCCGGCCAGCAGTTCCAGGTTGTCGGTGAAGTCGCAGGCCTGCTTGGTGCAGCCCGGGGTGAGGGCGGCCGGGTAGAAGTAGACGATGACCTTGCGGCCGGCGTGGTCGGCGAGCGAGATCTCTTTGCCGTCCGCGTCGGACAGGGTGAAGGCGGGGGCGGTGTCGCCCGGCTGCAGTCGCTCGCTCATGACACTCCTCTGGGTATGCGGTTCCTGTCAGAGATTAGTCGGGTTACGGGGGGTGCCATGGGGCGCGGGCCCGGTGGAGCTGACAGACTGTTCATCCATGACGGGCCCAGACGATGGAGGCAGCGCGGTGTCGGATGCCAGGACCCCGGCGCAGATCGAGGCGGACATCGCCCGCAGGCGCCAGGCGCTCGCGGTGACGCTCGACGAGATCGGCGTGCGGATGCACCCGAAGACGATCGTGGGGGATGCGAAGGCGAGGGCGGCCTCGACGGTGGACCGTACGGCGGGCCGGGCGTATGTGGTCGTCAACCGCACGGTGTCCGATGTGCGCGGCAAGCTGGTCTCCCCGGACGGGCAGCCGCGGCTGGAGCGGATCGTTCCGGTGGCGCTGGTCGCCGTCGCCGTCGTGGGCCTGCTCGCGGTCTCCACGCGGCGCCGGCGCCCCTGAGGCTCCGGGGCGCGCGTTCCGGGGCCGCGGATCCCCGCCCCGTGGCCTTCCCGCCCGCCGCGGGCAGGTACGGTCAATGGCGTGAGCGCGAACCCCACCCATGACAAACTGCCCATCCGGATGCTGCACGACCGTGTGCTGGTCCGTACCGACATTCCGGAGGGCGAGCGCCGGTCGAGCGGCGGCATCGTCATTCCCGCAACCGCGGCGGTCGGCCGCAGGCTGGCCTGGGCCGAGGTCGTCGCGGTCGGGCAGAACGTCCGCACGGTGGAGCCGGGCGACCGGGTGCTGTACGACCCGGAGGACCGGGCCGAGGTCGAGGTCCGCGGGGTCGCGTACGTCCTGATGCGCGAGCGGGACCTGCACGCGGTCGCGGCCGAGCGCCTGGAAGGCACCGAGGACTCCACGGGCCTGTACCTCTGACCGCCCGCGGCTGATCTGACCGGCCGCGGCCCGTCCCCGTCCTCAGGGACGGCCCCACTGCATGCCGTCGGGGAAGAATCCGTTGCCGTCGTCGTATGTGGTGACCGGTGAGCTGGGGATCTGGGTCGGGGCGGTCGGGATGCCCGTCGGCGCCGTCGGGATCTCCGTGGGCGGCAGCGACGTCGGCGGCATGCTGGAGGACGGGGTCTCCGACGGCGGCTCGCTGGAGACCGAGGGCTCCTCGGACGGGGTCTCCGAGGGGGACTCGGACGGCTCCGCGCCGCTCTGCAGCTCCAGATCGAAGGACCTCTCGGGGCTGCCCCGGAGGGCCGCGGCGGTGTACTGGCCCCAGATCTGCGCCGGATAGCCGCCGCCGTTGATCCGGTCCAGACCGGTGGCCCCGTAGAGCGGCATCTGTTCCCCGGTGTCCGGGTCCTGGCCCATCACGGCGATCACCGTGGCGAGGTCCGGGGTGTAGCCCGCGAACCAGGCGGCCTTGTCCTCCTCCGCGGTGCCGGTCTTTCCCGCGGCCTCGCGTCCCGCGGACTGGGCGGCGGTGCCGGTGCCGCCCTCGACCACGCTCCTGAGGACCGACGTGGTGGTGTCGGCGGCCTTGCGCGAGACGGCCTGCCGGCTGTCGTGCTGCGGGAGAGTGACGTTCTGGCCGCCCTTGGCCAGCTTCTCCACCAGCGCGTACGTGCCGTGCCTGCCGTGATGGGAGAGGGTCGCGTACGCCTCGGCCATGTCGAGGACGCTGGCGTTGACCACACCGAGGGCGACGGACTGCTGCGCTGTCCTGAGCCCGGGGGCGTACGCCGGGATGCCGAGGTCGACCGCGGTCCGCTTGACCCGGTCCGGGCCGACGTCCTGGCCCATCTGCGCGTAGACCGCGTTGACGGACTTGTCGGTGGCCGTGGCGACGGTGATGTCGCCGTAGTCGATGTCGTCCTCGTTGGCCGGGGCGTAGCCGGTGGGTCCGCTCCGGCTCTGCACCATGCGCTTGTTGGTGCCGTCGTAGACGGTGTGGGGGGTGATGATCCGGCCGTCCTGGGTGGTGGAGCCGTGCTCGACGGCCGAGGTGAAGACGAACGGCTTGAAGGTGGAGCCCACTTGGTAGTCACGGCGGGTGGCGTTGTTCACATACTGCTTGGTGTAGTCGATACCGCCGTACATGGCGACGACCTTGCCGGTGCGGGGGTCGATGGAGGCGCCCCCGGCCCGGACGTAGCGGTCGACCTTGCGGGAGTCGCTCAGCTTGCTCATCAGCTGGTCGTCCACGGCGCTCGCGAGGGCCTTCTGCTTCCTCTTCTCGAGGGTGGTGGTGATGCGGTAGCCGCCGGACTGCAGGGTGTCCTCATCGATGATCTTGTGACCGATGAGATAGGTGTTGACCGCTTCGACGAGATAGCCGCGCTGCCCGGACATACCGGAGGGGGCCTTGCTGCGGCCGGGGGCGGGGAAGTCCATGGCGGCGCGGTCGGCCTGGCCGAGCCAGCCCTTCTCGACCATGCCGTCGAGGACGTAGTTCCAGCGGGATACCACCCGGTCCTTGCTCTCGGGATGGGTGAACACGTCATACGCGCTGGGGGCGTTCAGCAGGGCGGCGAGATAGGCGCCCTCGGCGGTGGTGAGTTCGTCGGAGTCCTTGTTGTAGTAGGCCTGGGCCGCGGCCTGGATGCCATAGGCGTTGCGTCCGAAGTAACTGGTGTTCAGATAACCGGTGAGGATCTCGTCCTTGCTCTCCTCGCGGTCGAGTTTGATCGCGATGAAGAACTCCTTGACCTTGCGGGTGACGGTCTGCTCCTGCGCCAGGTAGTAGTTCTTGACGTACTGCTGGGTGATGGTGGAGCCGGACTGCTTGCCCTTGCCGGTGGCGGTGTTCCAGGCGGCGCGCAGCATGGCCTGGGGGTCGACCGCGGACTCGGTGTAGAAGTCGCGGTCCTCGGCGGAGAGCACGGCGCGCTGCACGGTCCTGGGGACCTGGCTGAGGGGGACGCTCTCGCGGTTGACCTCGCCGTCGCGGGCGAGCGGGGAGCCGTCGGCGTAGAGGTAGACATTGCTCTGCTTGACGGCGGCGGCATTGGCGGGCGGGATGTCGACCAGCATGTATCCGGCGACGAAGCCGCCGGTGAGGAGCAGGAGGATCAGCAGCAGCCCGCCGAGGACCATCCGCCAGGTGGGGATGAGGCGGCGCAGTCCGGTGCGCTGGGGGTGCCGGGGCCGCGGTGGTTCGCCGCCCCCCGCCGCCCAGGCCGGAGGCGTGGCTCTCCGGCCGGTCTGCCGCTGCGGATGGTCGCTCATGTACTTAGGGACTCCTCGGCCACCGCCGTGGGTTGTGCCCCGGCGGGGTGTCGTGTCGGGTGCTCGCTCGTACTCCCCTGGTGGCCCGTGCCGCAGGCCAGGGACTTCGGCAGGCGGGTACCCACGTCAGGAACTGTCGCATCACCTGCCCCGTACCTTTCGGGTGCCGCGCTCCTGTGACCGCTCTGTGACAGGCTGAATGGCTCTTTCCCGCCACTCCATCGAGTGATTAACCAATGGCAGAGCGTCCGCCGGTTGGGCTAGGCTCCTGCACTTTGGTTTCACTGGGCCGGACGGGGGGCGGCATGCGGTTGTACGGGGCCGTGGCGGTGAGCGGCTTCCGGCGTCACGCGACGTACCGGGTGGCGACGGCGGCCGGTGTATTCACCAACACCGTCTTCGGCTTCATCATGGCGTACACCTATATCGCGCTGTGGGACGAGAGGCCGCGGCTGGGCGGTTACGACCTGCCGGAGGCGCTGACCTTCGTATGGCTGGGCCAGGCGCTGCTGATGACGTCGGCGATGATGGGCGGCGGTTTCACCGACGAGCTGGTGGAGCGCATCCGCACCGGGGACGTCGCGATCGATCTGTACCGGCCGGCGGATCTCCAACTGTGGTGGCTGGCCGCGGATCTGGGGCGCGCCGCGTTCCATCTCGTGGGCCGCGGGATCGTGCCGATGCTGATCGGATCGCTGGTCTTCGAGGTGGTCCTCCCCGCCGACCCGCTGGTCTGGGCGGCCTTTCTGCTGTCGGTGGCGCTTGGCGTGGTCGTGAGTTTCGCGATCCGCTATCTGGTGGTCCTGACGGCGTTCTGGCTGCTGGACGGCAGTGGTGTCACCCAGGTCGCCCATCTGACCAGCATCTTCTTCTCGGGGATGCTGCTGCCGCTGCCCCTGTTCCCGGGGTGGCTCGGCGAGTTGGCGCGGGTGCTGCCGTGGTCGGCGCTGCTCCAGGTTCCGGCGGATGTGTTCCTCGGCAAGCGCGCGGGGTGGGATCTGGCGGCGGCGCTGGTGTTCCAGACGGCGTGGGCGGTGGCGCTGCTGGGGGCCGGGCGGGCGTTGCAGTCGGTCGCCACCCGCAAGGTGGTGGTCCAGGGTGGCTGAGGACCTTCCCCTCGCCGAACGGCCGTCGACGGCCGGGCCTCGGGCGGCCGGGCCGCGGGCGGTGGCGGGCCTACGGGTCGTGGCGGGGCTGCGGGCGTATGGCTTGATCGTGGCGATGTGGATGCGGTCGACGATGGCCTATCGCGCGTCGTTCGCGATGACGGCGCTCGGGAACTTCGTCGCGACCTCCCTCGACTTCGTCGCGATCCTGCTGATGTTCTCGCATGTGACGGTGCTCGGCGGTTTCACCCTGCCCGAGGTGGCGTTCCTCTACGGCACCTCGGCGGTCGCGTTCGGGCTGGCGGACCTGGCGATGGGCAGCATGGACCGGCTGGGCCGGAGGGTGCGCGACGGCACGCTGGACACCCTCCTCGTACGGCCCGCTCCGGTGCTGGCGCAGGTGGCGGCCGACCGGTTCGCGCTGCGCAGGCTGGGCCGGATCAGCCAGGGACTGCTGGTGCTGGGCTGGGCGCTGTCCCGGCTGGAGGTCGCCTGGACGCCCGTGAAGGTGCTGATGGTGCCGGTGATGCTGGTGAGCGGGGCGGCGATCTTCGCGTCGGTGTTCGTGGCGGGGGCGGCGTTCCAGTTCTGGGCGCAGGACGCCTCGGAGGTGCAGAACTCCTTCACCTACGGCGGCAACACCCTGCTGCAGTATCCGCCGACCCTCTTCTCGAAGGATCTGCTGCGCGGGGTGACCTTCGTCGTGCCGCTCGCCTTCGTCAACTGGCTGCCCGCGCTGTTCGTGCTGGGGCGGGAGGACCCGCTGGGGCTGCCGGACTGGTTGGCCTTCGCTCCGCCCGCGGTGGCGGCGGTCTGCTGCGCGCTGGCGGGCGCCGCGTGGCGGGTGGGACTGCGTTCGTACCGGAGTACGGGGAGCTGAGGGCTGGTGGTGGTCATGGACGACGCGCGCTTCATCGAGCTGGACGGGGTGGAGAAGGTCTTCCAGGTGCGGCGGAAGACGGGTTTCCTGCGGCGCGAGAAGCGGGAGGTTCGAGCGGTCGACGGGCTCGGCTTCAGCGTGCCGCGCGGTGAGATGGTCGGCTACATCGGGCCCAACGGCGCGGGGAAGTCCACCACGATCAAGATGCTGACGGGGATCCTGGTGCCCAGCGGCGGCCGGCTGCGGGTGGCGGGCATCGACCCGGCCCGGGAGCGTACGCGGCTGGCGCGGCGGATGGGGGTGGTCTTCGGGCAGCGCACGACGCTGTGGTGGGACCTGCCGCTGCGTGACTCGTACGCGCTGGTGCGCCGGATGTACCGGATTCCCGACGCCCGGTACCGGGCGAATCTGGAGCAGTGCGTCGAACTCCTCGACCTGGGGGCGCTGCTGGAGGTGCCCGTGCGGCAGCTGTCGCTCGGCCAGCGGATGCGCGGTGACATCGCGGCGGCCCTGCTGCACGATCCCGAGGTGCTCTATCTCGACGAGCCGACGATCGGGCTGGATGTGGTGAGCAAGGCGAAGGTGCGGGGCTTCCTGCGGGACATCAACGCCGAGCGCGGCACGACCGTCCTGCTCACGACGCACGATCTGACCGATATCGAGCAGCTGTGCAAGCGCGTGATGGTCATCGACCACGGCAGGCTGGTGTACGACGGCGGGCTGGACGGGCTGCACGCGGTGGGCGGGAGCGAGCGGATGCTCGTCGTCGACCTGGAGCGGGAACTGCCGCCGATCTCCGGGGTGCCGGGGGCGCGGACGGTGAAGGTGGACGGGCCGCGGCAGTGGCTGGCGTTCCCGGCCACCCAGAGCGCGGCGCCGGTGGTGGCGGCGGTGGCCGCGCGGTATCCGCTGCTGGATCTGTCGGTGCGGGAGCCGGCGATCGAGGAGGTCATCGCCACGATGTACGCGGACCGATCGGCGGTGTGAGGGGCATCGGGGTTCCGGCGAGCGCGGGCGCGGGCTCGGGTGCAGGCGCGGGTGCGTAACCGGGCGCTGCGGGAACGACCGGTTCCGTCGCTGCCGGGAGAACTGCCGGAAACCCCCGGAACCGCCGGAGACCCCGACCCTTCGGGACCGCCGGCGGCGCGCAGCCGTGCCGCGGCCGAGGACCGGCCGTGGCACGGCGCCGGGCACCGGCGTGCGTCAGAGGGAGGCCGGGGCCGAGCCCTTCAGGTGCTCCAGGACCAGGGCCCGCGCCATCGCCGCGTAGCCCGCGTCGCTCGGGTGCAGATGGTCACCGGAGTCATAGCGGGGGAGGAGCCGCTGGGGGGCCGCCGGGTCGCGGAGCGCCTCGTCGAAGTCCACGACCTCGTCGAACACCCGCCCCGCCCGGATCTCGGCGTTGACCTGCTCCCGTACGGCGTTGAGCTGGGGGGTGAAGCCGCGGTGGCCGCCGAAGGGCATCAGCGTGCCGCCGATGACCCGCAGCCCGCGGGCGTGCATCTGCTGCACCAGCCGGCGCAGGCCGTCGGAGATCTTCTCGGGGTCGGTCTCGTGCGGAGTGCGGAGGATGTCGTTCACACCGAGTTCGACGACGACGGCCTTCACGCCGGTCCCGGCCAGGACATCGCGCTCGACGCGGTTCAGGGCGCTGGGGTTGTCGGGCGGGAAGCGGTTGCCGTCGGTCAGTACGCGGTTGCCGCTGATGCCCTGGTTGAGCACGCCGTAGCGGGGCGCGCCGGGCTCGGTGCGCAGCCGCGCGGCCAGGAAGTCGGGCCAGCGGCGGTTGGTCCCGGCGGTGGAGGTGATGCCGTCGGTGATCGAGTCGCCGAGCGTGACGACGGCGCCGCTCGCCTTGCTCGTGAGGACGTCCACACCGGTCAGATAGCGCCAGGACGGGGTCTGTTCGGTGAACGCCGTGCCGGCGGGGTCCTCGGCCCGGTCACCGCGCGCCAGGTACGACGTCTGGCGGGCGTGCGGGTGGTAGGTGACCGGGCCGGACGGGGTCGGGGAGTACGTGGTGACGAGCAGGTCCGCGGCCTCCGGGACGTCCAGCCGGGTCGGGTCGCTGACGACCGACTGGCCGATGGGGACCGTCACATAGGCGTTGCCCGCGAAGGTCAGCCGGCGCATCGTCCCCTGCGCGGCGGTGGGGTTGCTGGGCGAGGCGGCGACCGCCAGCGAGGCGTGGCTGATGGTGAGCGGGCGGTTGCCGTAGAGGTTGGACAGGTGGATCCGGGCCGCGTTGCCGCCGATGCTGGTGTGAATGACGTTACGGATGGACATGTCCGCGTACCCGTCCGGGGTGTTCGGCTCGGCGGCCGCCGGGGAGGTCGCCCAGGTGCCGACCCAGTTGCCCGCGGATGCGGGGGCGGCCCCGTTGCGGGACTTGGCGGTCGTCGAGCCCAGGCTCTTCTCCCGTCCAGTGCCCCCCGTGAAGATCGCGGTGGAGATGACGATCACCACTGCCGCGAATGCGGCGAGCAAGCCAAGGTGCTTGCCTGAAAGACGAGCGTGGCGCATGGCCATGCGCGAGTGTCTCCTCGGACAGGGGAGCCCGAGGCTCCAGTTTGGCAGGTGTGGATGTCCGGTTGGCGGCGACTGCGGTGGCGCGGTCCTACGGACCCATCATGATCCCATGGTCGGGACTCCACTCGGCCGGGGGCCGGGTTCCGTCCCGCCCTCAGAGACGCGGGGAACTCCTGGTTCGTTCCCGTAGCGGGGCAATGGACTGCGTCACATGGGGACAATGCGCGGGGGAAGGCTCGATCGGGTGGAGCGGATGGAACGGACGAAGTCGGACGAGACAGGCCAGAAAAGCGGAGCCGGTGGAGCCGGTCGGGTGACGGCCGCACGGCGGGACACCGGCCCGGCGGTAGCCGTACCGCGCGGCGCCTTCACCTACAGCGCCGCGGACGAGGAAAAGCAGCGCGGCGTACGGCATATGAAGACCTTCGCCGGCGGCCTGCTGCTGCTGGTCGCGGTGGTCTACGCGCTCGCCGCCTGGGGCCGTTCCTCGGGCGCGGGCGCCTGGACGGGTTATGTCGCGGCCGCGGCCGAGGCGGGCATGGTCGGTGCGCTGGCCGACTGGTTCGCGGTGACGGCGCTCTTCCGCCGTCCGCTGGGCCTGCCCATCCCGCACACCGCCATCATCCCGACGAAGAAGGACACCCTGGGGCGAACCCTGGGCGACTTCGTCGGTGAGAACTTTCTCTCCTCCGAGGTCGTACGGCAGCGGCTGCGGTCGGTGGGCATCAGCACCCGGCTGGGCGCCTGGCTGTCCGCGCCCGTGAACGCCGACCGGGTGACCGCCGAGCTCTCCACCGCCCTGCGCGGTGCCCTGACCGTGCTGCGCGACTCCGACGTCCAGGCCGTCGTCGGTGAGGCGATCACCCGCCGGGCCGACGCTCAGGAGGTCGCTCCCGGCCTCGGCAAGATGCTGGAGAAGGTCGTCGCGGACGGCGCGCACCGCAAGGTGGTGGACCTGGTGTGCGTACGGGCCCACGACTGGCTGGTGCGGCACGGTGACTCGGTGATGGAGGCCGTCACGGGCGGTGCCCCGGGGTGGACGCCGCGGTTCGTCGACCGGAGGGTCGGCGACCGCGTCTACAAGGAACTGCTGCGTTTTGTGAGCGAGATGCGCGATATGCCGGAGCATCCGGCGCGTGGCGCCGTGGACCGCTTCCTCTGCGACTTCGCGGGCGATCTGCAGTCGGACACGGACACGCGGGCGCGCGTGGAGCGGCTGAAGACGGAGATCCTGGGCCGGGGCGAGGTCCAGGAGCTGATCGCCTCCACCTGGGGCTCGGTGCGCGCGATGGTGGTGGCGGCCGCGGAGGACGAGCGCAGCGAGCTGCGGATGCGGACCCGTGCGGGCCTGCTGTCGCTGGGTGCGCGAATGGCGTCGGACGAACGGCTGCGGGGCAAGGTGGACGGCTGGCTGGAGGACGCGGCCGTCCATGTCGTGACGACGTACCAGAACGAGATCACCTTGCTGATCACGGACACGGTGGCGGCCTGGGACGCGGAGCAGACATCCCGGAAGATCGAGGCCCATATCGGCCGGGACCTGCAGTTCATCAGGATCAACGGCACGGTCGTGGGTGCGCTGGCGGGGCTGGTGATCTACTCGGTGTCCCGGGCGTTCGGGGCGTAGCGGGGCGTTGCGGGCCCGCGGGCCGCGCCGACCGGGGGTGGGCGGCGCGGCCGGCAGGCGCCATGGCAGTGGGCGGGCCGGGGCGGACCACCTGCCGAGGCGATGGGCCCTCCGCGGGCGTGGGCGGCCGCCGCGGCCCCGAGGCTGTGGGCGGGCGGTGCGGGCGGGGCCCGTATGGCCGCCGATCGGGGGCGGGGCGGCGCAGGCACGTAACCGGGCGCTGTGGCCGGCGGCGCGGTCCCCAGCCCCCGCGCCCGTCGTCGGGTCGGCGAAGACCCGCAGGCCCCACGGCCGTAGCGGCTGCGGGACCAGGGCACCGGGGACGTGGCCGCCGCCACGCCCCCGGTGGTTCATGGCGCCCCTAGCGGAAGAGCTGTCCGCGGACGGCGCCGTCCGGGAACTCCGCGGTGTGCAGGTTGGCGTAGAAGCCGGAGGGGTTCTTGCGGATCTGCTGTACGACCTTCGGGTCCTGGTGCTTCAGGGTTCCGGAGACGGCGAAGATGTTCTCGGGCACGGGCCTGTTGAAGAGGTTGAACCGGATGTCCCCGTTCTTGCCGAACACGCCCTCGTGGATGTGGCCCAGGGACGGCGGAGCGATGTTGATCCAGGCAGAGGAGTAGTTCACGCGGGTGCCCTTCGGATGCAGGAAGGTGATGGCGTGCCCGTCCGGGTCGCCCACCTTCGACGCGTCGTCCTTCGGTACTTCCTGGCCGCCGTCGGACAGGGCGCGCAGCTTGCCGCCCTTGATGATGTCGAGCGGGTTGAGGGGCTGGTGCAGCGACCGGATCGGCTGGAGCTGTCCGCGGACGGCTCCGCCCGGGAACTCCTTGCTGTGCAGGTTCACGTAGAAACCGGCGGGGTCGGTACGGATCCGCTGCGCCAGTTCGGCGTCAGTGACGGAGACCTGGCCCGCGGCGGAGTGCACGGTGTCGGGCATCGCCGACCCGAACAGCGTGACCTTCACATCGCCGTTGGCCCCCGCCCTGCCCTGGTGGATATGGCCGAGGGTCGGCGCGCCGATGCCCTTCCACCGCAGGGCGAAGGTGACCCGGTCGCCCTTGACCCGTACGAGGGCGGTGGCCTTGCCGTCGGGGTCGTTGACGGCGGGTCCGCCCGCGACCGGCACCTCGTCGGCACCGCTGAGTGTGGCGGTCAGGAAGACCTGCGGCCCCCGCGCCGGGGTCTTGGGCGTCGTGTCGCCGGTACCTGTCCCCTCGGACCCGTGGCCGCTCTCGCCGCTGCCCTGTCCGTCGTGTCCGCTGTGTCCGCCGTGCGCGACCGCGGGTGAGCCCCCGAGGGCCCCGAGGACGGCGGCCGTTGCGATGAGAGTGAGAATGCGCCTCCGCATTTTCCTTCGTCCTTTCGTCATCGATCCGTGACCGACTTCGTAGGGCGTCGGCCACCCGGACGTACGTGGCGGGTCGTCGGATTACTCAAAGCATTTCCGGAATCTGTTGAACCCGCCGGTAGTTCCCTGCGTAGTCACTGGTGGCGACTCCTGCTGCGACGGGGCTCCAGGAACGCCTCCCGGGCCAAGTGCCCAGCGGAATCCACTCATCAATGGGGGAACGATCTCATGCGCGCGCGAACCGCTGTGTTGGCAATCTCACTTGTGGCGATGGCCTCGCTGTCTCTGTCGGCTTGTGGTCAAAACCACTCCGGCGAAACCGCCAAGTCCTCGGGCAGTAAGGAAAAGGGTCCTGTTTCGGTCAAGGTGGCCGATTCGGAGGCGGGCCGGATCCTGGTCGACCAGTCGGGCCGTACCCTCTACGGCTTCACCAAGGACAAGGAAGGCGCCGACGCGTGCAAGGCCGATTGCATCGCCGTATGGCCCGCTCTGACCAGCACTTCCGAGGTGAAGGCGGGCGGGGGCGCCCGGACCTCGCTGCTGCACGGGACCGAACGCGCCCAGGGCGCGGTCCAGGCGACCTACGGCGAGTGGCCCCTCTACTACTACGTCGGTGACACCGCCCCCGGCGATCTCAACGGACAGGGCCTGGACGGAGAGTGGTTCGTCGTGGCGGCCGACGGCAAGCTCATCAAGAAGCCCCTCTAGCGGTCCCGTCGGGGGGCGGGACCGCGGGGAACGGGAGGCGTACTGTCCAGCCGGGCAGTACGCCTCCCGTATGAATTCCCGGTGACGGGACCGTAGAGAGCCTGTCACGGATGTCACAGAAGTGCCGCGAGCTGGAGCAGTGAATTCGGAATTCTGTGATCTGTGTCTCCGGATTGTTTGAACGTTCACCCTCAAGCCCCCAAGTCTCCTGTCGCGACCGCATGTTTCCGGGCCGTCGCAAAAGTGGCTCGATCCATGGCTGGATTCCTCGCCGCGGATTCCCGAGGGAGCCGGCGCCCGTTCTCGGAGGGTGTGCTCCGGGGCTGATGCAACGCGGCCTGCGCCGGTCCTGCCCCGAGCAACGGCAGTACGGCGATGAGGTCGTCGTACTGCCGTTGCTCGGGCACCCGGCGGTGCGGCGAAACTCAGGGGCACCCTGCTGAGGACCGGAAGCGCCCGCCCCATGGCCAACGACCCCTTCCTGACGCGGCAGATGAGCCGGTCGGGAAGGGGCCGCGATCCTCACAACGAGGTGGTGCCGGTCAGGCCGTGGGCATCAGGACGCGGGCTTCTCCCTTCTCGTTGTTGTGGCGTTCGGCCCAGTTGGTCAGTGCTGTGTGGCAGGCGTGGTCGAGGTGGCGCAGGTCCAGGAGGTCGAGTTCGAT